>JBGTHX010000493.1:0-6509 GCA_041746055.1 Lewinella sp.
CGGCGACTGGTCGATCCTGCAGGGGCAGGCGGGCATCGCGCAGAACGTGACCATGGGCCCGCACACCGTCATAATGGCCCAGAGCGGCGCCGGCCGGGACCTCGAGGGAGGAAAATCCTGGTTCGGCTCCCCGGTACAGGAGGCGCGCAAGGCCTTTCGGGACCTGGTGGCCCTGCGTCGGCTAGGTGACCGGTCAGGCCGCGAGCGGTAGGCCGTGGGTAGGTATTCGTCCGATATTCCCGTAAAATTGTTGTTACAGCGTATGGCAGAGGTACTAGATATCACGAAGGAAGAGCAGGCGACGATCCGGTCGGCGTATGAGGATATGATCGGCAGCCTGCGCACCCCCTTCTCGGAAGAGGACCGGGAGCAGATGGACCGCGCCTTCCGGCTGGCCGATTACAGCCACCGCCACCAGCGCCGCAAATCGGAGGAGCCCTACATCTTCCACCCCATCGCCGTGGCCCGCATCTGCGCCGAGGAGATCGGCCTGGGCCCCACCGCCATCTGCGCCGCCCTGCTGCACGACGTGGTGGAGGACACCCCCGTGACCGTCGAAGAGCTGCAGGAGAGCTTCGGCGAGCGGATCGCCCAGATGGTGAACGGCCTTACCAAGCTGGACAGCGCCTACCAGTCGGAAAGCAAGCAGGCGGAAAACTTCAAGAAGGTGCTCAGCACCCTCATCGTGGACGTGCGCATCGTGCTCATCAAGATGGCCGACCGCCTCCACAATATGCGGACCATCAAGAGCATGCCCGAACACAAGCAGCTCAAGATCGCCGCCGAGACCAGCTATATCTACGCGCCGCTGGCCCACCGCCTCGGCCTGTATAACTTTCGCTCGGAATTCCTGGACCTCTGTATGAAGGTGCTGGAGCGCGAAGAGTACAACGCCGTGGCCCGCAAGCTGCAGGAAACCAAGGCCGCCCGCGAGAAGTACATCGAAAGCTTCATCGCCCCGCTGCGCCCCCGCCTCGACGAGCTGGGCTACTCCTACCGCATCTTCGGCCGGCCGAAGTCGATCTATAGCATCGCCAACAAGATCAAGAAGAAGCAGGTCCCCTTTGAGCAGATCTACGACCTCTTCGCCGTGCGCGTGATCGTGGACGTACCCCGGGAGAAGGAAAAGCTCGCCGCCTGGGCCTCCTACAGCGCCGTCACCGACGTGTACCAGGCCGTGCCCTCCCGCCTGAAGGACTGGATCACCATCCCCAAGTCCAACGGCTACGAGAGCCTCCACACCACCGTGGTGGGCCCCGGCGCCCGATTTGTGGAGGTGCAGATCCGCAGCGAACGGATGAACGAGATCGCCGAGCGTGGCTTTGCTGCCCACTGGAAGTACAAGGGGATCAGCAACCAGCGCGACGTCTACGAGCAGTGGTTCGAGAGTGTCCGCGATATCCTGGAGAACCCGAACAGCGATACGGTGCAGTTCCTGGGCGACTTCCGGGCCAACAGCTTCTTCAACGAGGAGGTGTATGTCTATACCCCGGACGGCGACATGAAGGCCCTGCCCAAGGGGTCTACCGCCCTCGACTTCGCCTTCAGCGTCCACAGTATGGTGGGTTACCACTGCCAGAGTATCCTGTGCGACGAGCGCATCGTGCCGATGTCTTACGTGCTCCGCAACGGCGACCGCCTGAAGGTCAACACCAACCCCCACCAGAAGCCCAACCCCAACTGGCTGGACATGGTGAAGACCGGCAAGGCCAAGGCCAAGATCCGGCAATCGCTGAAGGAGGAGAAACGGCAGCAGGGCGAGCTGGCCAAGGAGGCCCTGCACCGCAAGCTGAAGAAACTGCACGTCGAGGACGAAAAGGCCGCCGTGGAGATCATCGCCCGCCACTTCACCGAGGGCAGCCACGTGGACCTCTTCTACGACCTGGGCCAGGAGACGCTCAGCATCCCCCAGGTGCTCAAGCCCTTCGCGGTAGACCACGGCAAACTGGTTCCCGCCTCCGCACCCGCGCCCCCGCAAATACAGGAGAAGGACGCCGAGAGCCGCAGCCGCCGCAGCGGTGCCACCCGGGTGAAGGGTACCACCAAGCTGCTCATCAACGGCGAGCCCGGCGACCAGCTGGAGTACACCATGGCCAGCTGCTGCAACCCCGTGCAGGGCGACCAGGTCTTTGCTTACCTGACGTCCAACGCCGGACTGAAGATCCACCGCGTGATCTGCCCCAACGCCGAGAACCTGATGGCCAACTACGACTACCGCATCATGAAGGCCGAGTGGGTAAGCACCACCCAGCACAGCTTCGTGGCCGAGCTCCGGCTCACCGGCCTGGACAGCGGCAAGGGCGTGATCGAGCGGATCAGCCACGAGATCACCCACCTGGACCTGGACATCCGCAGCTTCCAGATCGCGGCGGAGAGCGGCACCTTCACGGCCACCATCAGCCTGCTGGTGCGCAATACCGATCAGTTGCGGCTGGCTACCAAGGCCTTGCAAAACTTAGACAATGTCTCAACCGTTTCCCGGGTAGAATAGGCCACTTTCCCCCTCGTTTATGCAATCCAATCCCACTACCGACATTCAGCAGGTCAAGGATATTTTTTCCGAGCACCTCCGCGAGCGTAAGGCGAGGCGTACGCCGGAGCGGTTTGCCATCCTGGAGGAGATCTACAACCGCGACGACCACTTCGACGCGGAGTCGCTCTACATCCACATGAAGACCAACAACTACCGGGTGAGCCGGGCCACGGTGTACAACACCCTGGAACTCCTGGTCAGCTGTGACCTCGTGAAGAAGCACCAGTTCGGCAAGAACCTGGCGCAGTACGAGAAGAGCTACGGGTACAAGCAGCACGACCACCTCATCTGCAATTCCTGCGGCCGGGTGACGGAATTCTGCGATCCGCGGGTGCAGCAGATCAAGAACATGATGGGGGATATCCTTAACTTTAAGGTGACCGGCCACAGCCTCAACCTCTTCGGTGAGTGCGATGGGGCCTGCGAACGGACCCGCTAAAACGCCTTTTACTCTCTTAAATTCACGATCGGCCCGAACCGGGACGCTCCCTTATTTGCTTTCTACTAAAGAAAAAAACTTACCGCATGTCATTTGAAATTACCGGAAAACTCGTCAAGAAGTATGAAACCGAAACCAAGGGCGAGAGCTTTCGCGTCCGCGATTTCGTCATCAGCACCCAGGACGGGCAGTACGAGAACTTCGTCAAGTTTCAAACCACCCAGGACCGGACCGCCGTCATCGACGACTTCAACGAGGGCGACGAGATAAAGGTACACTTCGACCTGCGCGGCCGCCAGTGGCAGGATAAGTACTTCACGAACCTGAACGCCTGGCGCGTGGAGGCGGCTACCGCCAACGCCGTGCCCGCCGGTGCTTCCGCTTCTTCCGACACCCCCGGCAACTTTCCCTCCGCCGACGACGCCCCCGTCGTGGAAGCGGATGACGACCTGCCGTTCTAGCCCAATACGACCTATCACCAGCCTGACCACCGAGCGCGTCCGAGTAAGCGCGGAAAGCTTCTACCAGGAACGCTATTCCCAACCCGAACAGGGGCAGTACGTCCACGCCTACCGCATCCGGATCGACAACAACGGGTCACTACCCGTGCAGTTGCTGAGCCGCAGCTGGGAGGTGATCGACGCCACCGGCGCCCGCCGCCACGTGGAGGGCGACGGCGTGGTGGGTCAGCAGCCGGTCATCGCCCCCGGCGAATCTTACGAGTACAACAGTTGGGTGCAGTTCGACACCCCCATCGGTGCGATGGAGGGCAGCTACGTCATGTTCCGCGAGAGCGACGGGCTGGAGAATTACTTCCACGTGCGGGTGCCGCGGTTTTTGCATATGGATCCCGCGATATTGAACTAAGAACGCTCCAGTCATCGGATGAGGCTTCGTGCCTTGCCGCATCCGATGACTTACGCTAGCGACTACCGTACTACCCGACTACCGTACTAACTACTCCTCCTCCCCAGATCCAGTCTCCAGGTAAAACTCATTCACCCCCACCCCCGGCAACAGCCGCACCTGGTGGGCATTTAGCAATTCCAGCAGACCGAGGAAGGTGATGATGGCGTGCAACTTCGTTTGACACACGCCGAAGATCTCTTCGAATCCCGGCCGCGACTTGCCGAACTCGGCGGCGGCCACCAGGGCCATGATGCGCTCCTGCTGCTCCTCGATGGTGTGGGTGAACTGGGCGATCTCGTGCACCACCGGCCGGCGGTTGGCCTCCTCCAGCTGGGCGAGCATGCGCTCGTAGGCGCGGAGTAATTTGAAGAGGGTGACGCTTTCCAGCTCCACGTCCACGAGGGCGCGGGTGGCGAGGTCATCGAGCTCGGCGGTGAGGTTGCCGCGGTAGTTGCGCATGCCGCGATCGGTCTCGAGTTCGCGCAGGTCGTTGAGCACGCTCTTGTAGCGCTTGTATTCCAGCAGGCGGCTCACGAGTTCCTCCCGGGGGTCGATCTCGTTGCCCTCCTCGTCTACCGGCTTGCGGGGGATCAGCATCTTGGCCTTGATGCGGCAGAGCGTCGAGGCTACCAGCACGAATTCACTGGCGAGGTCGATGTCCATCCGCTCCGCCTCCCGCATGTACTCCAGGAAGTCGTTCGTCACTTGGGAGATGGGGATATCGTATATGTCCAGCTCGTCCCGCTCGATGAAGAACAGGAGCAGGTCGAAGGGGCCCTCGAAGTGGGGGAGGTGGATGGTGTAACTCAGCGCGAAGGAGATTTACAGGGTACCATTTACAAATTACCATTTACCATTGGCCTGCATGGCTTAGTTGGCGAATATCGCAAGGATCCGTTCCAGCCACTCCCGGTCTACGGCATCGAAGCTGGCCTCCTCGGTACTGTCCACGTCGAAGACGCCCAGTAAGGTGCCGTCGGCGCGGCGGACGGGCAACACGATCTCCGAGCGGCTGTTGGGGTCGCAGGCGATGTGGTCCTTGCCCTCCTCCAGCGCGTGGGTGTCGGCTACGATCTTCGTTTCACCGGAGGCGGCCACGGCTCCGCAGACGCCGCGTCCGAAATCGATATACAGGCAGCCCAGGGTACCCTGGTAGGGACCCACTACGAGCCGGCCGGGGCGGTCTACGAGGTAGAAGCCCGTCCAGTAGAAGTAGGGTAGGTAGGTCTTCAATAGGCTGTTGATGGTGACCATGAGCAGCAGCTCGTTCGACTCGCCGGCTAAGGTGGCGGTGATGGCCGCGTGGGCCCGGGCGTAGGCGCTTTCCTTCTCCTCCCGGGAGAGGTTGCGGGACGGCTTGACGAAGTAAGGCATTTCGGCGCTGGCACTCATGGAAATCCGAACAATACCGGCCACGCATCAGGTTGTAACAGGTAGTCAATACCAAAGAAAATTAATTATGCACAGCAGTAAATTCGAACGCCCCCGCACCATCGTCATTACCGGAGCTTCCGCCGGGATCGGGCGGGCCATCGCCCGGGAATTCGCCAAGGAGCACGCCCGCATCGGACTGATCGCCCGCAACAAGGAAGGCCTGGAGGCCGCCCGCAAGGAAGTCGAAGCCCTCGGCGGCGAGGCCCTGGTGCTGCCGCTGGATGTATCCGATTTCCGCGCTCTCGACGCCGCGGCCAGTAAGATCGAGGAGACCTTCGGCCCCATCGATATCTGGGTCAATAATGCCATGAGCAGCGTCATCGGCATGTTCAAGGACGTCGATATGGACGAGTTCAAGCGCGTCACCGAGGTCACCTACCTCGGCAGCGTCTACGGCGCCAAGTGCGCCCTGAAGCGGATGCAGCCCCGCAACCGCGGCAGTATCGTCTTCGTCGGCTCCGCCCTGGCCTACCGCGGCATCCCCCTGCAGAGCGCCTACTGCGGCGCCAAGCACGCCGTGGAAGGCTTCTACGACAGCCTCCGCTCCGAGCTGAAGCACGACAACAGCCGGGTGAAGACCACTATGGTGCAACTGCCCGGCGTGAACACCACCCAGTTCAGCCTCGTCCGCAATAAGATCGACAAGGAGCCCCGTCCCATGGGCACCATCTACCAGCCGGAGGTTGCCGCCCGCGCCGTGGTCACCGCCGCCGATACCAACGACCGGGAGTATTACGTGGGCCTGCCCGCCGTACAGACCATCCTCGGCAGCAAGCTCTTCCCCGGACTGATGGACATCTTCCTCGGCCGGACCGCCGTCAGCGGCCAGAAGACCGATGAGCCCGCTAAGCACGACCAGGATTACCTCTTCGAGTCCGTCCCCGGCGATCACGGCAGCCACGGCAACTTCGACGATAAGGCCAAGTCCAGCGGCATCGTCATGAAGGGCTCCACCGTCCGCGCCCTGGCCTCGGCCGTGGTGTTCGGTACGGTGATCGCGGCTACCAGCCTGATCACTACCTCCATCAATCGGCGATAGGGGGGCTCTTCCCCGGTCTTGTTCCCTCTCCCCCGGCCCCCAGGGCTAACGCATCATACTTATTAAAACTACTTTGGACCAACTTTACCGGATGGAACAAGATAAGCGCCCGCTCCCCAGTAATTATGAAGGTCCCCTTACCGGTATTTCTGCGG
>JBGTHX010000494.1:0-5911 GCA_041746055.1 Lewinella sp.
CGGCAAGCGGGGCGGGGGGCGGGGTGCCTTCCGATCCGCAGGACAGCAGGAAAAATAATATGAGTAGGCCTGAGAAGTTCCTCATGGTTCCTGAGATTTAGGCCGCGCGTAGGGGTGCCGGGTGGGCTCGCCCGGGGGGTAGTAGGTGTCCAGGCCGGCCACCGTGAGGGTATTGAGTTTGAGGTGGTCGACGTGACCGGAGTCGGCCACGCAGTCATCGGGCACGAAGATCTCCCGTACCCGGCCGATCAGGAAAATGGTCCTGTTGGCGGCGATCGGGTGCTCTTCCTCCAGGGTGAGGCCGATCCGGACCGGGCTTTCCTTCACGTAGGGGGCCGGGCAGGCCTCGCTGTATTGGGGGGTCAGCCCGGTGGCGGCGAATTCCGATACTCCGATCGCGTAGTTGGCGCTGGTCTGGTGGCCCGCCTCCAGAATATCGGGGTGCAGGGTGTTCAGCGTGAACCACCCGTTGGCCAGTATGTGGTGATAGGTGTGGCGGGGCACGGTGAGCGGCCGCATGATAAAGCCGAGCAGTGGCGGACTGGCCCCGACATGGACTACCGAACTGAACACCGCCAGGTTCTCCGTGCCCTTATGTCCCCTGGTGCCGATCAGGTGGACGCCGCGGGGACCGGGGAGGGTATTGAGCAGATCCCGGCGGAAGGCGGCCGGGCGGGCCATGATTTCTTCGAGTGTCAGGTGCATAGTACAATGCGGCCTCCGGCCGCGCAAGTACAATGCGGCCTCCGGCCGCAGAGTTCGCTACACTACCGGTACCGCTTGGTAAAGAACCTATCCTGCCACCGCTTGGGCATGTGCCGCACCACCTTCGCCAGCCACCGCTTATTCATGACCAGTTCGTGGGCCTTGGGCTTCTCTTCGGTGAGCGCCCGGTGGATCGCCTCCGCCACCAGTTCCGGTTCCACGCCGTTGCGCTCCGCGGCTTTGGTGTAGGGGTCGAGCTGAGGGATCAGGTGGCTGTAGCGGTTGCCCTCGAAGCCGGAGGTCTGCGTACTGCCCTTCGACCAGATGGGGGTCTTGGTAGGCCCGGGGGCTACGCTCACCACGTCGATCCCGAAGGGCAGTAGCTCGCGGCGAAGTCCGTCGGTCAGCGCCTCCACGGCAAACTTGGAAGCTGAGTAAAAGGCCATGTACGGTGAGGTGAGGTAGCCGCTCACGCTGCTCACGTTGACGATGCGGGCGCGGTGGCCGGCTTCGCGGGCGGCATGGAGCAGCGGCAGCACTTCCTGGCACACGGCGATCAGGCCGAACACGTTCACCTCGAACTGCCGGCGGTACTCGGCTTCGGTAGTGGTCTCGATAGGGCCTGGCACCGCCACGCCGGCGTTGTTGACCACGCCGACCAGGGGGTGGCGCTTCGCCGAGATTTCCGCTACGGCAGACTGCATCGCCGGGCGATCACGGACGTCAAAGTTCAGGGGGGTGAACCCGGGGTGGTCCGTTAGTTCGCGGGGGGCTTCATCCCGGCGCACGCTACCGTACACGTGGAAGCCTTCGCTCAGCAGGTGGCGGGCGGTGACGCGGCCGATGCCGGTGGAGACGCCGGTGATCAGGATACTTTTCTTCATGGGTAACATTGGTTCCCGACCTCCGGTCGGGCAGGCCACCCGACCGGAGGTCGGGAACCGTTAGTAGCGGCGGTTTTCGGCGAGGCGCTTGGTGAATAGGCGGTCCTGGAAGCGTTTGGGGGTAAGCTTGAGCAATCTGGCCATCCACCCCTTCTTCATCACCAGCACGTCGGGGCGGGGGGATTCGGCGGTGAGCGCCTCATAGACGGCGGCGGCTACCGTTTCCGGTTCCACGCCGTCGGCCTCGGCGGCTTCGGTGTAGGGACCGAGCTTTTCGAGCATGTGGCTGTACCGGTTGTCTATGAAGGCCTCCGTCTGTTCGCGGCCCTTGGCCCAAATCGGTGTCTTTACCGGTCCGGGGGCTACGCTGATCACGTCGATACCGAAGGGGAGCAATTCGCGGCGCAGTCCGTCGGTCAGCGCCTCCACGGCGAATTTGGAGGCCGAGTAGATGGTGGTGAAGGGCGAGGTCAGGTAACCCGATACGCTGCCGATATTGACGATCCGGGGCCGGAAGCCGGCCTCCTTAGCCGCATGCAGCAGGGGCAGGGTTTCCTGGCAGACGGCCACCAGTCCGAAGACGTTCACTTCAAACTGCCGCCGGTATTCCTCCTCGCTCACCGTCTCCACCGGACCGGTGATGGCTACCCCGGCATTATTGACGACCCCGACGAGGCGTGCCCCGTCTTCGAGGATCCGGCGCACTCCGGCGCGGATGGCCTCCCGGTCGCGCACGTCGAACTGTAGTGCCGTGAAGCCCGGCTGCTGGTCCAGGTCCCCGGCACCCGCGTCCCCGCGCACGGAACCGTATACTTGGAAGCCTCGGTCGAGTAGATACTTGGCGGTGGTTCGGCCGATACCGGAGGATACGCCGGTGACCAGGATGGAGTCTTGCATGGTTTTTAACTTCGGCGGCGTAAGGTATCATTCAGCGGTCGGACGGTTCCAGCGGACAGCCGTCGGACGGTCCGCGGTCTGACGGTTCCAAACCGTCTGACCGCTCGAACCGTCCGACGGCTAGGAAACCGAGATCTCCATCAGGTAGGAGCAGAGCAGCGCCCCGTAAGTCCCCAGCGCATAGCCGATCACCGCCATGATGGCCCCGACCGGCGCCAGGACGGGATTGAAGGCGCTGGCCACCACCGGCGCGCTGGCCGCCCCACCCACGTTGGCCTGGCTGCCGACGGCCACGTAGAAGAAGGGGGCCTTGACGAGCCAGGCCGTAACGAGCAGCACGGTGATGTGCACCAGCATCCAGATCAGGCCGATGGCGAAGAGGCCGAGGTTGTCGAGCACGTCGCCGATATTCATCTGCATCCCGATGGTGGTAACGAGGATATAGATGAAGATGCCCCCCCAGCGGCTGGCGCCCACGCCCTCCAGCCGCCTTGCCCTGGTGAAGCTGAGCGCGAAACCGATAGTCGTGGCCAGCACCACCATCCAGAAAAAGCCGCTGGTGAGGGTATTCAGCCGCAGGGCCTCCAGCGTTTCCTCGAACTGCCCGAAGAAGGGCCCGAGCCAGTCGGCCCCGAAGTGCGCCAACGCCACCCCCCCGAAGGCAACACCAATGAGCTGGTAGGTATCCACGCTGTTGGGGATACGGCGCACCTGCTCGGCGTAGTCCTCCATCTTCTTGACGAGCTGGTCGATGGCGCGGTTGTCGGCCCCCACGAAGCGGTCGATGCGCTTGGCCCGGCCGGCCCCGAAGAGCAGTACCGCGAGCCAGATGTTCGCTACGAGCACATCGACCACGATCATCTGCCCGAAGATGCCGGGCGGCACCTCGTTGATGATCTGCATGGCCGCCTGGTTGGCGCCGCCGCCAATCCAGCTGCCCGCGATGGTGCTCAGGCCGCGCCAGAGCAGGTCGGGTTCGATGCTGATCAGGTTGGGAAACAGGTAGGTGACGATGAGCAAAGCCACCGGACCGCCCAGCACGATGCCGACGGTGGCCGCCAGGAACATTACGATGGCCCGGTAGCCCAGGTTGATGATGCCCGGAATATCGATGTTGAGGCACAGCAGGATGAGGCTCGCCGGCAGCAGGTAGCGGCTGGCCATGAAGTAGAGCGCGCTGTGGCCGGTATAGCCACCAAAGTCGGCGGGGTCAAGCCCCTGCGCCTCGATGTAGCGATTGATCTCCCCAAACGACAGCCCGTGCGGCAGTGCCACCCCCTGTTGCGCCAGTGCGTCGATCACGTCGTAGTCGTACCAGTCGTAGGCGATGATCCCCAGCGGCCAGTTGAGCAAGGCCGGCACGAAGTAGCACAGCAGCAGGGCCGGCACGTAGGTGTAGAAGGTCTTCCAGAAGGGCCGCTCGCTGTGCGAAGTCGTGAACACCCCGGCCAGGATGACCATCAGGAGGCCGAAGACTACTGCGTCGTTGGTGATTAGGGGTTCCAATTGGTTAAGGAGTTAAGGGGTTAAGGGGGGAAGGGGGGAAGGCTCTTGTTGTAGGGGGGATAGGTAGGGACATCCAAGGTAACCCCGCGACGAGCGAAGCGAGCATCCCCACCCTTAACCCCCTCACCCCTTCTTACCCTTACCCCTTATCAACTGAGGTACTTAGCCACAATAGGAAACCGCCGCCCCATCCCGAACGCTTTGCGGCTTACCCGCAGCACGGGGGCCGTCTGGTGGCGCTTGAACTCGTTGATGTTGACGAGGCGGAGGGCCTTGCGCACCAGATCGGGGTCGGCGCCCTGGTCGACGATGTCCTGCGGGGATTGGTGGAGCTCGATGTACTGGTACAGCACGGCATCCAGCTCGGGGTAGGGCGGGAGGCTGTCGCTGTCGAGCTGGTCGGGGCGGAGTTCGGCGCTGGGGGGCTTGGTGATGATGTTCTCGGGGATGACCTCGCCGTTCTTGTTGATGAAGCGCGCCAGCTCGAAGCACTCGGTCTTGTAGACGTCGCCGATCACGCTGAGGCCGCCGCACATGTCGCCGTAAAGGGTGCCGTAGCCGACCGCCATCTCGCTCTTGTTGCTGGTGTTCAGGACGATGTTCCCGAATTTGTTGCTGAAGGCCATCAGGATCATGCCGCGGATGCGGGCCTGGAGGTTCTCCTCGGTGAGGCCCTCCTGGGTGCCGAAGAAGTGGGGCTGGAGGAGATCCGTGTAGGTGTGGTACACGCTCTCGATGGGCACGATGTCGTACTGGCAACCCAGGTTCTGGGCCAGCTGCCGGGCATCGTTGACGCTGTGGTCGCTGCTGTGCTGGCTGGGCATGAGCACGCAGCGGACGTTGGTGGCGCCCAGGGCCCGGCTCGCCAGTACGGCCACCAGGGCCGAATCGATGCCGCCGCTGAGGCCGAGGATCGCCCGGTTGAAGCCGAGCTTACCGAAGTACTGCCGAATGCCCATCACGAGCGCATCGTGGATGAGGGTCATCTTGTCGCGCTCCCGTTCGCCGCCCAGGTCGGCACCTTCCTTGACTTCCTCGGTGTTGTAGACGCGCAGGCATTCCTCGAAGTAGGGCATCTCGTCGACCACCTCGCCGCTGGCGGTGAGCACCAGGGAGCCGCCGTCGAAGAGCACTTCGGTCTGCGCGCCTACGTGGTTAACGTAGTACATCGGCAGATCGTAGAGCTCGGTATTGGCCTGCAGGACCATCACGCGCTCGGCCGCATGGTCGTAGGCAAAGGGCGAAGCGGAGATATTGATGATGAAGTCGGGCTGGTGCTCCAGCATCAGGTCCATCGGATTGATCTTGTACAGCGGGTTCTCGTTGCCGACGTTCCAGCTGTCCTCGCATACGAGCAGGGCGATGGTCTTGTCCTGGTAGCGCACCACGTTCCACTCGGCGGCGGGCTCGAAGTAGCGGTACTCGTCGAAGATGTCGTAGGTCGGCAGCAACGTCTTATGCTGCACCTGCTGGATGCGCCCGTTAGCCAGGAAGTAGGCGCTGTTGTAGAGGTCCTTCCCCTCCACCACCGGATTCTTCGTGGGCGAGCCCACCACGATGGCGATGCCGTCGGCGGCTTTGGCCAGTTCGTGCACTACGGCGTCGGCCTTATCGATGAAGTCGTCGAAGTCCAGGAAGTCGCGCGGCGGGTAGCCCACCGTCGCCAGCTCGGGAAAGACGACGATGTCGGCACCCTGCCGCTTCGCCCGCTCGGTGTAGTCGAGCATCTTCTTCAGGTTGGCGTCGAAATTGCCTACGTGGACGTTGATCTGGGCTAGGGCTATGTTCATGGGGGTAAGTTACGGCTACGGGAGGATGGGGAGGGTTTGGGAGGAGGGGAAGGTCTCACCGCAGAGGAACCGAGGGGCGCTGAGGTGCGCAGATCGCTGTTGGTCGCTTCGCGGCAATAGGATAAACAC
>JBGTHX010000495.1:0-12106 GCA_041746055.1 Lewinella sp.
CGACCTGCCGATGTACAAGCGCGCCCAGCGCGGCATCGGCTACCTGCCCCAGGAACCCTCCGTATTCCGCAAGCTCAGCGTGGAGGACAACATCTCCGCCGTCCTTGAAATGACCGGTCTCAACAAGGCCGAGCGGAAGGACAAACTGGAAAGCCTTCTCGACGAGTTCAGCCTCCATAAGGTGCGCAAGAGCCACGGCGACACCCTCAGCGGCGGCGAGCGGCGGCGTACCGAAATCGCCCGCGCCCTGGCTACCGACCCGAGCTTCATCCTCCTCGACGAGCCCTTCGCCGGTATCGACCCCATCGCCGTAGAGGACATCCAGTACATCGTCGCCAAGCTGAAGACCAAGAACATCGGCATCCTGATCACCGACCACAACGTCCAGGAGACCCTGAGCATCACCGACCGCGCCTACCTCATGTTCGAGGGCAATATCCTTAAGGCCGGCACGGCCGAGGAGCTCGCCGAGGACGAGATGGTGCGCAAGGTGTACCTGGGCAAGAATTTTGTGCTTCGGCGTAAGGTCATGGAGATATAATAGAGCTCGCTGCGCTCGCGGTAGAAGGCGTTGGATCATGTTTGAAAGCTCAGAACTGGTAGTGGGCATTGCTCTACCGTGCGAAGCACTCTACCGCGAGCGAAGCGAGCTCTACTAAAGCATTCCCCCGTCAGCCAAAAACACCCCGCCAGTAACGTAGCTGGCCCCTTCCCCCGCCAGGTACACCGCCAGACCGGCGATCTCGTCGGGGACGGCCATGCGGCCCAGGGGGATGGACTGGACGAAGTGCTCGGCCAATTGCTCATTCTCCCACAGGGCGCGGCTGAGTTTGGTCTTGACCAGGCCGGGACAGATTACGTTCACGCGGATGTTGTCGGAGGCCCATTCGCGCGCCTGGCTCTTGCCGAGCATGATGAGGCCCGCCTTGGAGATGTTGTAAGCCGCGAAGTTGGGATTGGCGTGCAGCCCCTCGATCGAGCTGATGTGGATCACGGCGCCGTGGCCGCTCTTCCGCAGGTGGGGCAGGGCCAGGTTACTCAGCTCCAGGGCGGCGGTGAGGTTGATGTCGAGCGTCTTTTGGTAGGCCTCCGGGGTGAGCCCCTCCACCGGCCCGAAGTAGGGATTGGTAGCGGCGTTGTTGATGAGGATATCCAGCCGGCCGTAGGCGTCGATGGTGCGGTTGATCAGGCGACGGCGGTCGTTGGCGTCCCCCACGTGGCAGGCGATGCCGGTGGCTTCCATTCCGTCTTCACGGTAGCCCGCGGCGACGGCGTCCACCGCCTCCTGGCTGCGGGAGCTCACGATGACCTTGGCGCCGAACTCGGCCAGGCCGCGGGCCATGGCTTCCCCGATCCCCTTGCTGGAGCCGGTCACTACGGCAACCCGGCCCGAGAGGTCGAAGCGGGTGCGGATCCTGTGGTTGGCCACGCTTAGTGGTTGCGGTCGGTACCGGGGGCGTGGACGTGGTTGTCGTCACCCAGGATTTCGTCGGCGTTCGCGATGCTCGCCTTCATGTTGGTCTCCACGTCGGAGATCGAGCGGGTGCGTTCGCGGAGGTAGTCCATGATCTTGTCGTTGTCCATGTCGGCCCGCAGGTTGTCGAGGGTCCGCGAGTTGATCATCCATTCGTGCATGCCATCGTCGGCGTCTTCGAGTTGCTCGTAGGCGGCCTGGAGGAGCTCGCGGAAGTCTTCGTCGTCAGTTCCCGTGGTGAGCTGTTCGGTGATGGTTTGCTGCCGCTGGGTGATCTGGCCCATGAGGGGCATCACGCGGTCGTGGCCTTCCATCATGGATTTATAGGCGGCTTCCTGGGCGGCCAGGGTGGCCTGCTCCCCGGCGGTATCGGCGGCGGAATCCCCGCAGGCGGTGGTCAGCAGCATCAGCAGGGCGAAGAGGTAAATGAATTTCATAACGGGGGGATTTGTAATAAGAAGGTGGTGGAGGTAGTAAATGTTGGGCGGGTACGCAGGTGCCGGGGTCTCCGGTAACGCTCTACTACCGCCAGAACAGCCGGTAACTGAGTACGGGGATCAGGCTGAGCGCGGCCCGTTCGTTCGGTCGTTGCAGGTAAGCGTCGTAATACACGGCGGCTGTATTGGATATTCCGGCCACGTTCTGCAGGTCTAGTGCCAGGGTGGTGGTGATGCGTTCCCGCTGCTTAGTGCGGTACAGGCGCAGGTCCGGGCGAAAGTAGGTGCCGTTGGTTTCCAGAAAACCCTGGCGGTAATCCTGGGACGCGAAGTAGGGGCTCAGGCCGTTTTCACCGCTCACGACAAGGCCCCGCCGTTCCCCGCCGTAGGTGATCAGGGCCACGTTCAGGCCGTAGGTGCGTGAGCGTTCCTGCCGGTCAAGTCCCGACCATTCCCGGCCCAGGGTGAGCTTGGCGACGTAGTCGCTGCTGTAACGGTCTTTGCCCCAGCTGCCGTCGGTCTGCTCGCTCTCCGCCCGGAACACCGAGGTGCTGCCGCGATAGTACCATCCCTCCTCCCGCCGGCCGCCGGCGACTTCCAGCTCGACGCCGTAGCGCCGGGTGGAGGTGGTCGTGGTGAAGGCGGAGGAGTGGTCGAGTTCCAGGAAGTTGTTGGCACTCAACACAAAGCCGTCGCGGATGGCCGCGTACTCCCGGTCGGTGTACTGGAAGTAGCCGGTAAGCAGGGCACTCACCCCGCCGAAGGCGCGCCCGTAGGCCACGCTGGCCTGATTATTGACGGGGATGAAAGCCTCCAGCGGAGTGCGCTGAAGCAGGAGGCCAATCAGGGGTGCCTGGCTCATCCGTTCGGCGTTCAGCACCAGTCGCTGGCCGTTCCAGCGGTGGTGGTACCGCACCCGGGGCTCGAAGGCCGCGAGGGCCTCGCGCGCGGGCAGATCGTAAATGGCCACCCGGGCGGCGAGGTTGAGGGCGTCTTCGCCGTCGTTGAGGAGGATCTGCGTGCCGATGTAGGGGGCAATGCTGGTGGCCGTCGGATCCCGTGCAAAGGAGAAATCGCGCTCCGGATTGCTATAAAATGTCTCAAAATCGACGTGGTCGCGCAGGAATTCCGCCCCCGCGTTGAGGCTGATGTGCTGGCTGATGATCCGCTCCAGGTCAGCGTGGGCGCTCAGGCGGCGGTGGATGAGTTGGCCGTTAGCTACTGCCCCCTGATTTTCGGTAAAGCGCTGCGACCGGTCGGTGTCAAAGCCCGAGTAAGCCACGCCCCCCGTAAGCGTACCCGGACGGATCTCCTGCCGGAAGTTGGCCCCGACGATCGCGAGGTCATTGGCGTAATCGATATCGAAGAGCTGCTTCTGCTCCGTAATCTCATCCTCCGGGTCGGGCGAGTAGTTGTTCGTGCTCCGGCCCAGTACCGAAAATAGGCTGACCTCCCCGCGGTCGGTCTCCCGGTGCAGGTGGGCGTTGATATCGGAGAAGCGGATTTCCTCTCCGCCGAAGTCGACGCCCAGGTCGGCCAGCAGTCCGGTGAAACTGTAGCGCGCATTCACCAGGTAGCTGATGCCCGAGTGCCAGATCGGCCCCTCTGTGGCCGCATCGAAGCCCACGAGTCCGGCCTGCAACTGATGTTGCCGCCGGTTGTGGTTACCGGGGCGCAGGCGCAGGTCGAAGGTGCCGCCCGTGGCGTTGCCGTAGCGGGCGGGCAGTCCGGCGGCGAGGAAGGCCGAATTGTCCAGCACCTGGGCGCTCAGTGCGTTGGTGCCGCCGCCGGTGAGGGTGGGGGTATCGTAGAAGGTACCCGCGTTGCCGGTGTGGTTGGGATTGACCACGGCCAGCCCGTTCAGCCGCCACAGGTTGGCGTTGGGGGTGTTGCCGCGTACGCTGAGGTGGTTGGCCTGGTCGTTGGTCTGCACCGTACCCGGGAGCAGGGCGATGAGGCGGGCCGGATCGTAGAAGGTGGCCGGCAGCCGCCGCACCTCCTCGATGGTAAAAGTCTGGGCCAGCGGGCTCACGCGGCGGTAGGTCGCGCGCACCTCCGCTCCCGGTAGGTCGACGCCGCCGAAGGAAAGGTTATCCTGGCCGGGAAGCAATAGGGGCAGGAGAAGGAACAGGGCGGCTAGGTGTCGGGGGTTCATGGGCATCAGGCTCGGGTGGAGGGGCGAAATTACCAAATCTTGTGTCCCACCCTTGCAGGAATGAACGGGCTGACCGTATATTTGCCCTCCCTTAGCGGTAAGACTCACGATGGTGAGCCTTACCGCCGGATCTCAGGGTCGCTTAGCTCAGTTGGTTCAGAGCATCTCGTTTACACCGAGAGGGTCGGGAGTTCGAGTCTCTCAGCGACCACCAGTATGATGAAGCGCCCGAGCAGCCCCGCTGCCCGGGCGTTCCTGTTTTCCCTCCCCTCAGATAGCAATATCCTTCACCCGCTGGCTGTAGCCATACCAGCTCAGCAACCCGATCAGCAGCACCAGCCCCAGAAAAAAGCCGGCCAGCACGTCAGTACCCCAGTGCACGCCGAGGTACACCCGGGAGAAGGGCACGGCAAAGACCAGGGCCACCGACAGCAAGCCCACCGTGAGCCGCACCCACAGCCGCCAAGTCACCATCTTGTACATGAGGTAGGCCAGGAAACCGAAGAAGACCGTATAGAAGGTCACGTGACCGCTCGGGAAGCTCTGGAAGACTGGTGCTCCTGCACCTCCGTGGAGAATTCGACGTCCCACACCGAGGTGGGCAACAGGTACACGAACAGCGTAAGCAGGAGATATCCCGCCAGCAACCCGATCACTACGTGGATCGCCAGCTGCTCGTCGCGGCGGAGGTAAGAAAGGAGCGGAGTGACGGGGTTAAACATGTAAAATGGGCTTACGGACCTCCCACGCGACCAGACCTGCCAGGATCGCAAAGAGTACCGCCGAGGAACCAACGGTACCCAGGTCGAGGCCGCCCTTGTCGGCCGACTTCGTAAGCAGGTCGCCGAAGGTGGCCCCGAACGGCCGCGTCAGCACGAAGGCGATCCAGAACAGCACCACCCGCGACACGGAGGTGAATCGGTACAGCAGCACCGTCACCGCGATCCCCGCCCCGATAACCAGGGCCCCGCCCCCGAAGCCGAGGCCGGAATCGTCGGCCAGGAAATCGCCCAGCGCGGTACCCAGTGTATTCGAGATCAGGATGGTCACCCAGTAAAAGAGCTCCGGGCGGAAGTGGCGGATGTCGGTCACCGACAGCGATCCCTCCGTGAGGTACCAGATCACGAGGGAGACAATGAGCAACCCCACCAGGATCAGCGCGCCGGTAGCGTAGCCGAGGCCCAGGGTACGGTCCATATAGTCCGAGATCGTAGTGCCCACCGTGCTCGTGGCCAGGATCACCGCCCAGTACAGCACCGACCGGTAACGCCACGCGCGCAGCTGGGCCACGAGAGCGACGACGAAGGCCGACAGCAGGATCAGGGAGCTCACGGCGTAGCCCACGTTCAGCGTCATGGAGAGCAGGTCGCCCGCAGTCTCGCCGAGGGTGGTGGCGCAGATCTTCATGATCCAGAAGATCAGGGTGACTTCGGCCACCTTGCGGGCCGTAGGCGAAATTTTGGCAGGCATGGCTGGTGCCGGGGCGGATTGATCGCGGCGGCCCGGCAATACTCGGGGGTGAAACTGGAGAAATTATGGAGGGCCCCACGCTAACGACCCTCGGGCAGGGTCAGGCGCACTGTATGGTCCCCGGCATAATCGTACGTGACCGACAAGCCGAAGCGATCGCAGATCTCCCGCACCAGCGCCAGGCCCAGCCCGAGGGAGGAAGCCGCTGAAGGGCCGTGGACGAAGCGGTCGAACACCGCTTCCGCCGGCACGCCCGGCGGCGGACCGGAATTGACGATCGACAACACCCCGCGGTCGAGCCGGATCCGCACGAAGCCGCCCCGCGTGTTGTGACGGATGGCGTTGCTGAGCAGGTTGTTGAGGAGCACATCGGCCAGCGGCGGCGGCAGGCGCACGGGGGCCGGGGATAGGTCAGCCTCCACCCGGATCTCCTGCTCCGTCAGGGCGGGCTCGAGCTGTTCCAGTTTGGCGGCGAGCAGGGGCTGCAGGTCCACCAGTGCGGCCGCGGGAAACTGGTCGTTCTCGATCCGGGTGAGCAGCAACAGGGTCTGCTGGAGGCGCGACAACCGGCTCACCGCCTCGCTGATCCCCTGCAGGGTCCGGTAGTCGCGCTCGCTGCGCTCCTCCCCCTGCAGCAGCACGTCGACGTGGCCGCGGATGATGGCCAGCGGCGTTTGCAGCTCGTGGCTCGCGTTCTCGGTGAAGCGGCGGAGGGAGTGGTAGTCGGCGCTGAGGCGCTCGGTCATCCGTTCGAGGCTGCGGTTTAGTTCCTCAAATTCCTCGGTGTCGGAGTGGCCGAAATCCGGGGCGCGGTCGTCGGTCAGGTCAAAGGCGCGGACGACCTCCAGGGTACGCTGGAAGGGAGACCACAGCCGGCCGGACAGCCAGCGGTTGAACCAGGTGAAGGCCAGCAGCGCCAGCGCCAGGCAGAAGAGCAGTACGCCGGCGATGCTGTACACCAGGTCCTCGTCCTCCACCCGGCTGTGGTTGATGGAGATGCGGTAGGGGCGGCCGCGGATGGTGTCCTGGAAGGTGTACTTCCGGTAGGGTTCCAGCTCCTGCTCCTCGGGGCGTTCGTCGAAGATCAGGGTGTCGGAGAAGCGTTCCGTGGGGCCGGCGCGGCGGATCGGCTGCAATTCCACGATCTCGTCCATGATCTCTACCCGGGCGGGCAGGGATTCGAGCTTTTCCAGTTGCCGATGCAGGGCATGGGCGGTCTTCCGCAAGCTTTCGTCGGTGGCCCGGTCGAGCGACCAGCGCAGCAGCAGGAACAGCAGGGTGCCGAGCAGGAGCAAGAGCCCCACGGAGAAGGGCAGGTAGTAGCGGCTGGTGCGTTGCAGCAGTTTCACGGGCGCGTCCATTTGTAGCCTACCCCATAGACGCTTTGAATGTAGTCCGCGGCCCCGGCATCGACCAGCTTTTTACGTAGGTTCTTAACGTGACTGTAGATGAAGTCGATGCGGTCGAGCAGTTCGGCGTCGTCGCCGCTGAGGTGCTCGGCCACGCTTTCCTTGGTGATGACGCGGTTGGGGCTGGCCAGGAAGTACAGCAGCAGGGTGTATTCCGAGCGGGTGAGCTTCACGGGCCGGTCATGGACGGTGACCAGTTGCTCCTCGGGCCGCACCAGGATTTCCCCGAAATCGATGGTCTGGGCCCCGGCGAAGGCCTTGCGGCGCTGCAGGGCGCGCAGCCGGGCGTTGAGTTCCGCGAGGTGGAAGGGCTTGGCTAGGTAGTCATCGGCGCCGAGGTCGAGGCCCTTCACCTTGTCGTCCAGGCTATGCCGGGCGGAGATGATGATGATACCCGAGCGGTGGTGCTCGGTCTTCAGCTCGCCGATGATCTCCAGGCCGCTGCCGTCGGGCAGGCCGATATCCACCAGGATGCAGTCGTACTCGTGGCCGGCGGCCTTGGTGAAGGCCTGTTCCAGCGTGCCCACCGTTTCGCACAGGTGGCCGTCCGCGGCCAGGTAGCCGGAGATGGAGTCCGCCAGGGCCGCTTCGTCTTCGATCAGCAGTATCTTCATGGCAGCGGGGTGCGGGTGCCGGGGCGGTTCATCACCATTTACAGGTCAGCCCCAGGCGGACCGTCTGGCTTTCGTAAAGGTTTTCGTAGCGCACGGTGAAGCCTTCGCCGTCAATCTCCTGCCGCAGCCCGAAGCCATTGAACAGGTCGGTGGCCGCCAGTACCGCCTCGCCGCGGCCGGCGAAGACCGGGTGGCTCACCGCGAAATCCACCGACGAGCGGCTGAGCTCCCGTCCCTGGGGAATGTTCCGTGGGGCGAGGTAGATGGCCGTGAACTGGGCGTTCCAGCCGCCCGTCAGGGTGAACTGGTTGTTGAACTTGAGGTCGAAGCTGGTGGATTGTGACGCAGCCAGCGAGAAGGGCCGCACCGTGGGGAAGAGCAGGGTGCCCCGGTACGCGTCGATATTGATACGGTACACGTTGGCCCCTACGCTGTACTTCCACCAGCCGCCGGTCTCCTGGCTCCAGAGGGCTTCCAATCCGGTATTGGTGGCCCGCCCGGTATTCTGGTAGATGCGGTTGATGATGTCGTAGTCGGGGTTGCTGTCGTCGATGCTGAAGATGCGCTGGAAGGCATCCTGACTGGTGCGATTGTACACCGAGGCGAACAGGGAGCCGGCGGCCCACAGCCGGCGGTAAGCCACCTCTACCGTGCGGGTGAACTGGGGCCGCAGGTAGGGGTTGCCGACCTTCAGCAGTTCGGGGTCGTCGTACTTGGCGAAGGCACGGAGTTCCTGTTCCCCGGGGCGGTCCACCCGCCGGTTGAAGAAGAGGGAAACGCGGTTGCGCTCGTCGGCCTTCAGGGTAAGCCGCACGTTGGGATAGAACTCCAGGTAGTCGTAGGCGTC
This sequence comes from Lewinella sp., assembly GCA_041746055.1. Taxonomy (GTDB): domain Bacteria; phylum Bacteroidota; class Bacteroidia; order Chitinophagales; family Saprospiraceae; genus Neolewinella. The sequence goes on from JBGTHX010000495.1 coordinate 8,407, forward strand.
GTTGCGCTCGTAGTAGATATTCTCCGGATCCAGGCGGTAGGTGACGGCCGTCTGCTCCACCCGCAGTCCGGCCTCGGCCTCGAAGCGGGCGCTCTCGTAGACGTAGTTGGCGTAACCGGCGTAGAGGTCCTCGGTCCACCGCGATTCGTTCCCCAGCCCGGGGTAGATGATGCTGCGGTCCCCCTGCCCGATCTCGTAGGTGACCGGCAGCGAGCGGTAGCGGACCTGGCTGCCCAGTTCGAGGCGGCCGGAGGCCAGCGGGCGGGTATAGTCCAGGTTAAAGGCCGTGGTATTCTCGATGGCGATAAGGTGGGAGGTATCCTGCGCCCGGCGGTATTCGGTGCTGTCGTTGAGGAAGTACTGCTCGTCTTCCTTGCCCTGGGTGAACTGGGCGGCCAGTTCCAGCCGGTGGCCGGGCTGGGCGAAGGCGTGGAGCCAGTCTACCCGCCCGTTGACGTAGCCCGTGCTCTCGTCCTCCTTCCAGTGCCAGTAGCGGTAGCGGTTGCCCGTGTTGAGGTCGATGAAGGGGATCTGGGCGGTATCGATGTGGTGCTCGTAGTCGAAGATGCCCGACAGGCTGAGGGTGTTGGCGGGGTCGAGCTGGTAGTCGAGGCCGGCCTTGGCCACGTAGTGGGTCTGGGTGCGGTTCTCGGGGACCTGGCTGAGGGTACGCCGGCCGTCGGCGTAGTTGCGCTGGGTGAACTCGTTGTTGGGCAGTTTCCGCTGGGCGAGCACCGAGCCCTGGACGAAGGCGTGCAGTTTGTCGTTGCGGTAGTCGAGGCCCAGGTTGGGCTGGAGGTGGGGGTTGAGGCGGTAGCGGCCGAGGTCGGTGGGCAGGTCGTCGCGGCGGGTGGTGATCTCCCCGAGGGCGAAGCTCAGGCCGGCTTCGCCGTTGAGGCCCTGGTCGGTATCCGTTTTGTAGATGATGTTGATGATGCCGGCCATGCCCGCCGCGTCGTAGCTGGCGGAGGGGTTGTTGATGATCTCGATCCGTTCGATGTTGGCGGCGGGAATGCTGCCCAGCCCCCGCTGGTTGCCGTAGCCGGTGAGCGCCGATTGCTTGCCGTCCACCAGCACGGCAACGCGGTCGCTGCCCCGCAGTTGTACGCTGCCGTCCTGGGTCACGGTCACCCCAGGTAGGGCCTTCATGGCGTCGAGAATGGATCCCCCGCCCTGGGCCTGCTGGTCGCTCAGGTCGAAGGTCTTTTTGTCGAGCGCCGCGCTCACCATCGCCCGCTCGCCGGTGACGGTGACTTCATCCAGCGTGGCGGAAGATTCCTCCAATGCGATCTTCCCGAGGTCGTACACGTCGTTGAGTTCGCCGATGAAGATATTCCGGCTACGGGGCGCATAACCGAGGTAGGTCACGTGGAGGGTAGCGGGGCCCCGGTAGGGCGTAACCAGCGTGAATAAGCCCGCCTCGTCGGTGAGGTTGCCGTTCAGCATACTGCTGTCCGGGCCCGTCAGGGTCACGGTGGCGTAGGGTACCGGGATGTCCGAGGCATCGGTGACGGTGCCGGAAAGGCTTACCTGGGCAAAGGAGGCCAGGGAACGGGTCAGCAGCAAGAACAGAATCAGGCCGAAGGATCTCAAATTGCTTTTCGGCAAAGGTGGGGGGGAATTTGGTAGAAATCCTGGAGGGCGCGGTGAGGAGGTTACTTATTCCAGGCGGTACACCAGGGAAAGTCCCGGCCCCTCCGCTTCGACGCGCAACCGGCTCCCCCGGCGGTGGATGCGGTGCAGGGCCGGTATACCGTAGCCGATGCCCGCGCCCAGCAGGTAGCCGGCCACTACGTCGGAGGGGTAGTGCTGTCCAGCCCGCAGCCGAAGAACGGCCGTGGCCGCGGGCAGGGCGGCAGCCACGGCCCACACGATCGGTTTGAGCTTGCTCTCCGGGTAGTAGTCCGCAAACACCGTAGCCATGAAAAAGCAGGAGGCCGCCGAGACGCTGGTGTGGCCGCTCACGAAAGCAATTCGGTCCTTGGGGTCTACCACGGTGTCCGGGGGGAGGGCGGCGTCGTGGAGGTAGGGGCGCGCCCGGTGGGCCGTAGCCTTTATGATGTCGGTGAGCCCCTGGTTGAGGGCCATGGTCTCCACCAGCAGGATCCCCAGTCGGAAGGCATCGCGCCGGCTGCGCCGACCGGCCAGTAGGAGGAGGGGCAGGGCGGCGGACACCTCCAGGGTGATATCGGACGCCACCCTCGACCCGTCGTGCTTCCGGCTGGGGGTGTAGCGGTCGTAGAAGGGGACGGTACCCAGCCGCAGGTCGCCCAGCAGTACGGACTCGGTTTTCCGCCGGAGTTCATGCCCGAGCAGGCGGCTGCCGCCGGCGGCTACGGCGTAGCCCGCCTCCCGCACCACGCCAAAAGCATAGGGAGGTACCACGGTGTCGGCCTGTGCCCACACGCCGGATGGGGCAGACAGGCAGGTCAGCAGCGCGAGAATAAGGTTCCGGAGGAGGGACATGAATACGATTCTGCGGAGCGAAAAGGCAACCCGGAATGGGGCCCAGGGAAATGAGCAGTCAACCTACGCCCGAAAGTTGTAGAAATACTGGAGGGTCCGCCTGGCGATGCGACCGCTTTCAGTCTTCCCCGACCCACAGATCCACCGCCCGGAAGGCCTCCCCGTCGAAGAGGCCCCGGTCGCTCAGTTTCAGGCTCGGGATCACCAGCAGAGCGAGGAAGGAGAGCGTCATGAAGGGCGCCTCGAGGCCGCAGCGGAGCTTCCGCCGCACGAAGCCGCTCAGCTCACCGTAGCGGGCGGCTACCTGCGGGCCGCGTTCCAGGCTCATGATGCCGGCCACCGGCAGCGGCAGCACCTCCAGGTATTCGTCGCGGCCGGCGGCGATGCCCCCCCGCTCGGCAATGATGGCGTTGACGACCCGGCAGATGGCCTCGTCGTCCACGCCCACCGCCACGATGTTGTGGCTGTCGTGGGCCACGCTGCTGGCCATGGCCCCGCGCTGCAGTTTCATGCCCGTCACGAATCCCACCGCGGGCGGGGCGTCGTGGTAGCGGTTGACGACCACGATCTTGAGCAGGTCGCGTTCGGGGGCGGAGACGGGCCGGCCCTCCCCGTCCAGCACGGGGGTCATCTCCCGGGCTTCGGTAACCAGCTCGCCGTCGGTGACGCCGATGACGCGGATCTTTCCACCCGCGGGACCGGGAGCCGCCAGGAAATCATCCGGACGCTTGGGGGAGCAACTGAAATTATTGATGGGCTCCGGCCGGTGATCGGGCAGGAGATGGGCCCCGGCCTCCGCTACCTGCCGGCCCTCGATCCAGGTGGCCATGATACCGAAGTGCCGAAGGTCATCGACCTGGATGAAGTCGGCCCGATCGCCCACCCGCAGCCGGCCGATGTCGAGTCCGTAGTGGTCGACGGGGTTGCGGCAGGCGATGCGCAGGACATTAAACAGGTCGTGGCCCCCGCGCACGGCGCGGATGACGATCCGGTTGATGTGGCCGGCCAGCAGGGCATCGGGGTGGCTGTCGTCGGTGCAGAACATGAGCCGGTCGGGAAATTCGTCGATCAGCTCCTCCAGGGCCGCGTAGTTGCGGGCCGCGCTGCCCTCCCGGATGAGGATCTTCATACCGGCGGCCAGCTTGTCGCGGGCCTCGGCTGCGGTGAAGCACTCGTGGTCGGTACTGATGCCCGCGGCGGCGTAGGCGGCGGCGCGCTCGCCACGTAGCCCCGG
>JBGTHX010000496.1:0-6497 GCA_041746055.1 Lewinella sp.
CCGAAGTGGCCGGGTACGCCGCCAGCTCCGACGCCTACCACATCTCCGCGCCCCATCCCGATGGCGCCGGAGCCCGCCTGGCCATGGCCAACGCCCTCCAGGACGCCGGCCTTACCCCCGCCGACGTGGATTATATCAATACCCACGGTACCTCCACCCCCCTGGGCGATACCGCCGAACTCAAGGCCATCCAGCTCGCCTTCGGTGACCACGCCTACGACCTGCACATCAGTTCCACCAAATCGATGACCGGCCACCTCCTCGGAGCCGCCGCCGCGATCGAGTGCATTGCCTGCGTACTGGCCATCCGCGACGGCTTCATTCCGCCCACCATCAATCACTTTACCGACGATCCCGACATCGATCCGAAGCTCAATCTGACCTTCAACCACGCCGTCGACCAGGCCGTGGAGGTTGCCCTAAGCAACACTTTCGGTTTTGGGGGGCACAACTCAGCGACTATCTTTAAGCGTTATCAGGAGTAATTGCCATCTTCCATTCCGGCCCGTCTATTACGGGACCCAAATACGCAGCTCACTTAGTGATAAAAAGTTTCCGCAGGCTCTACAACCGCTATTTCTCCGATGAGAAAGATCTGGTCCGCCGGCTACGCCGCCTGTTAGGCTTCACGCCCGCCTACCTTAACGTGTTTAAACTTGCTTTCTCACACAAGAGCAGCAACGACAACAACCGGCACCAGCCCTACGGCGGTCAGAACAACGAGCGACTGGAATTCCTCGGCGATGCCGTGCTAGGCACCATCGTCGCCGAGTATCTCTACAAGAAGTACCCCACGGCCGATGAGGGCTTCCTCACCAAGATGCGCTCCAAGATCGTCAAGCGAAAATCGCTCAACGCCATCGGCTACGACATGGGCCTCGACGAGCTGCTCAGCACCTACAACAACACCCGCATCGCCCGCTCCATGCTCGGCAACGCGGTGGAGGCGCTGGTCGGGGCCGTTTACGTGGAGCAGGGCTACTCCGGAACCATGCAATTTGTCGTCCAGCGGATGCTTCGCGATTATGTCGACATTGAAACCCTCGAGACCTACGACGACAATTACAAGAGCCAGCTGCTAGAGCACTGCCAGAAGAACGGCCAGAAGGTCGACTACGAGATCCTTAAGCGCTTCAAGCAGGACAAGCGAGACCGCTTCCGCATAGCCGTCACCATCAACGGACGCCGTATGGCCGTAGGGGAGGACTACAACAAGAAAAGCGCCGAGCAGCAGGCCAGCCGCCGCGCCCTCCAGGACCTGGGCATCGAGGTAGCTTCCCACGACTAGGAAAGACCATGCTCCTTCCCTCCACCACCCGCTGGCCCCTTTACCTCTCCATTACGGGGATGGTCATCGTGATCGCCTCCGTGTGGTACACCAACCGCCTGGCCAACCAGTTGTCGGTGATCGAGGAAAATTACGTTCGCTTCTACGAAGCCTCCATGCGGGACATCAACAACTTCGACGGTAGCGACGTCGCCGAGGACGTCTCCACCCAGCAGGCCATCATCGAGAACAATACCACCATTCCCGCCATCTGGGCCCTCCAGCGCGGCGGCTACGTGGAGGCCATCAACTGGGGCGGCAGGGAAGCCGACACCGCCTTCATCCTCGCCCAGCTGGAAGACCTCAAAGCCAACGGCAAGCCCCCCGTGGAGATGCCCTACGGCGGACTCATGTACTTCGGCACCAGCACCCTCATCCAGAAACTCCGCCTCTTCCCCTACATCCAGCTGGCCCTTATCGGCACCTTCCTCGTAGTGGGCCTGTTCGGCATCAACCAGGCACGCCGGGCCGAGCAAAACCGCGTCTGGGTCGGCATGGCCAAGGAAACCGCCCACCAGCTCGGCACCCCCATCAGCGCCATCATGGGCTGGGTGGAACACCTCAACCTGGTGTACGCCGACGATCAGGATATCATGGAAGTATCCGGTGAACTCCACAAGGACGTCGAACGCCTCAGCATGGTCGCCAACCGCTTCAGCAAGATCGGCGCCACCCCCGAACTCACCCCCACCAACATCTACGCCGAGCTCGACGCCTGCCGTGCCTACATGGAAAAGCGGGCCCCGCGCCGGGTCACCTTCGATTTTCCCACCGCGGAGAGCGGGACCCTGCTGGTGGCTATCAACCCCCTCCTCTTCGATTGGGTGATCGAGAACCTCCTGCGCAACGCCCTTGACGCGATGGACGGGCAGGGGAGCATCAGCGCCCTCGTCCACGAAAGGGACCAGAAGGTGATCGTGGATATCGCCGATACGGGCAAGGGCATCTCCGCCCGGGACGTCCGGCGGGTCTTCAATCCGGGCTTCACCACCAAGAAACGCGGATGGGGCCTCGGCCTCAGCCTCGTCAAGCGCATCATCGAGGAGTACCACAGCGGCCGCATTAGCGTCCTGTCGTCGGAGCCCGGCAAGGGGACCACCTTCCGCATCGTCCTGCCGCGCGCCAGTACCCTCGCCGCATGAGCCAGGACACCATCATCGCCGTGGCCACGCCCCCCGGGGAGGGAGCCATCGGGGTCGTCCGCCTCAGCGGGCCGCGCAGTATCGAGCTGGTGAACGACTACTTTCCGGCCCGCGATCTCGCTACCGCCAGTTTACGTACCGCCTACTTCGGCCCCCTGCTCGACGAGCGGGGGCAGGCCATTGACGAGGTGGTAGTGACCTGCTACCGCGCGCCGGCCTCTTACACCGGGGAGGACGCGGTGGAGATCAGCTGCCACGGTAGTCCGTACATCCTCCAGCGCGTGCTTCAGCTGGGCGGGGACGCAGGTGCCAGGGCCGCCGCCCCCGGGGAATTCAGCCAGCGCGCTTTCCTCAACGGCAAACTCGACCTCAGCCAGGCCGAAGCCGTGGCCGACCTCATCGCTTCCCGGTCCGCCGCGGCCCACCGGATCGCCCTCGGTCAGTTGCGCGGCGGGGTCCGCAACGAGATCGCCGAACTGCGCACCCGCCTCATCGACTTTGCCAGCCTCATCGAGCTGGAACTGGACTTCGGGGAGGAGGACGTGGAGTTTGCCGACCGCACCCAGCTGGGCGAGCTCGTCGATACCCTGCGCCGGCGGATCGAAGCCCTCACCCAGTCGTTCCGGCTCGGGAACGCCATCAAGGAAGGTGTTTCCACCGTGATCGCCGGCCGGCCCAACGCGGGTAAGTCCACCCTACTCAACGCCCTCCTCAACGAGGACCGCGCCATCGTATCCAACATCCCGGGCACGACCCGCGACACCATCGAAGCCTCCGTCAACCTGGGCGGCATCCAGTTCCGCCTGATCGACACCGCGGGGATCCGCGACGCCTCGGATACCATCGAGGCCATGGGCGTCGAGCGTACCCTGCGGGAGGTGTCCGTAGGACATCTGCTGGTGTACGTTTTTGACGTCATCGAGACCGATCCCGACACGCTCTCCGCCGATCTCGATCGCCTGTACCGGGAAGATCTCGAACTGGTGATCGTAGCCAATAAAATGGACCTGAATCCCTACACGAAGTACGAGCACTACTTCGGGGCAACCTACGCTGGCCGCTGGACGGTGCCGCGGGAACGCTTCATCCCGATGATCGCCAGCGAGCGCAGCAACCTGGACTACCTGAAGGAAACGTTGCTCCACGTGGTTACCGAGGGTAGGGGAGCGGTGGATGCCGGCGAGATCATCCTCACCAACGCCCGGCACTACGATGCCCTCCGCCGCGCGGACGCTTCCCTGCAGCGGGTGGACGAGGGGTTGCAGTCGGGCCTTTCCCCGGACTTCGTAGCGATGGACATCCGTCAGGCGCTGCGTGAGCTGGGAGAGATCACCGGCGAGATCACCACCGACGATCTCCTGGGTAACATCTTCTCCAATTTTTGCATCGGAAAGTAGATTATCCGGCCACTTTTTTCGGCGGTGAAAAATTTTCCTATTTTACAGCCGTTCCTCTACTGAAACGATCAACCATCGGATGGTCAGGCCGTTATCAGCACGATTAAAGGTTGCCAATTGATTTCAGAACCTACAGATTTTACGGGACATTCCGCCCCTTCGGACGCAGGCGATCTTTCGCCCGTCGGAGCAGTCGGGGACGGGCCCCAAGTTTACCGGCAGGAGGCGACCTCCCGCGCTGATTTTATTCGCAACCGCCAGGAAACCCGGCAACTTTGCGATGCTTTTCAGGCATTCTACGTCGCTAATGCCGCCTACCACCTTGACCTTTGACCGTTTTTTGTCTACGAGCTCAGCCCGGACATACCACTTCCATTCCAGCACATCCTTTGCCTTTCCACCACCGCGCTACACTACCGGCGTGAAGTGACCGCCATTTCGTTCCTGCCGATCGTAGCGGCGGGCCCCTGGTGCCCAAGGGCACCGGGGGCTCCGTTCGCCTGACCCGCCGCATGTACGTGGCCATCGACGCGATCCAGTCCATCTCCACCGCCGCTTTCCTGCCTACCCACCTGGGGCGCATCACCCCCGTGGAGGAGCGGGAGGTACGGGAAAAACTGACCGACTGGCTGGGGCTCGGTCCGGTGCCAGGCCTCTCCGACCCCACGTAAAAAGGCCCGCCGAGGGGGCGGGCCCGTATACACTCAAAACGTCAAACCTAAATTTCTTGGTCGCGCCCTCAGGCGTCGAGCCGGTACAGCTCCAGGGTCTCGATCATCCTGATGAGCTTATCGGCGTACTTGGGGTCGGTGGCGTAGCCGGCCGCGCTGAGCCCCCGGGCCCAGCCGCGGTAGTCCGTCCGGTCGAGGCGGAACAGCTTGCGGTACCGGTCCTTCCGCAGCAGCTTGGCGTGGGCGAGATAGCTGGCCTCGGCGTCGGGGAAGATGAGGAAGAAGTCCTTGTGGTGATCGTCGCTGTGGTTACTGCAGTGACCCGCGCTGCAACTCTTGCTGAAGCACTTGAGGCCGAAGTGGTTGTTGTTGCGGGTAGCCAGGGTACTCTGGCCCGTGCCGCTCTCCAGCAGGCCCTGGGCGAGGGTGATACTGGCGGGAATGCCCTCCTCCTTCATCTGCCGGACGGCGATGTCGCGGTAGCGGCCGACGTACGCGAACTGCTCCAGCTCGTGGGCGGTCCAGTTGCGGTGCGACCCGCCCAGGGAGACCAGGGTAGCCCCGCTCCCGGAGCCGCCGAAATCGGTAAACACGGATGTCTCCCGGAGACCGAAAAGGTCGCCTCCGTTGATACTCAGGGTAAAACTCAGCTCCTTGCGGGTGACGAGCACGGCAAGTGCGAGCAGCACCCCGAGCTTGGTCCAGGGGCTGGTCAACTGTCGGTGTAGGCGGCGGTACAGGTCTTCAAAGTACAGCCGCCAGCTGCGGGGAATGGGAAGATTCATAAGCGTTAACTGGCTTGCCGGCACAAGATACGGGGCTTGTTTGAATTATCTAAATTTTCAAACATTTAGTTTAAGATAGGGTGCTGCCCCGGCATTTAACGCCCCCTTACGACCCGGGCGCTGCGGCAGCGCGTATCTTCGCCGCTCAACACTAATGAAGGTACACATGCGTCAATTCTTGCTAACCGCTCTTCTGGTACTGGCCGGCCTGGCTTCCGTTTCCGCCCAGCAGCAGTACGGCCACCTCAACTTCGGTAACCTCATCGCCCAGATGCCCGGCACCGAAGCCGCCGACGCCGAACTTGCCGCCTACAACCAGGAACTGGTCAGTAAGGGGGAGCAAATGGTAACCAACCTCCGCGCCCGCGTGGCCGAGATCGAAGCTCAGGTGGAAGACCTGCCCCCGGTGGAGGTAGAAAAATACCGCGTCGAACTCAATGAGGACCGCCAGCAGATCGCCGTCTACGAGCAGCAGATGCAGGTCGACCTCGGCAACAAAAGGCAGGAACTGCTGGGCCCCATCGTGGACGAGGCCCGTGCCGCCGTGAAAGCCGTAGCCGAAGAGAAGGGCTACCTGTTGGTCTTCGACACCTCACAGTTCAACACCATCCTGTTCGCCCAGGAAAGCGATGACCTGATGGAGCTCGTGAAGGCTAAGCTCGGCTTGTAAACCGCTTGTAGAAGCGCCGCCGCGAGCGGTCCAGCAGACCGATCACGTCCTCGGTAAACACAAACCCCACCAGCCGACGGCCCTCGTACACCGCCGCGCCGTACACGTCGGCGGCCACGATACGCTCCGTTACCTCCAGCAGGTCATCGTTGCGCCGCGCGGTGATGTACTCCGCCTCGTAGTAGTAGGAGACGGGGTGCTCCCTAATCGCCTCCCGGGCTAGAACTTCCCGTTCCACGAAGCCACTCAGGTCGTTCCACCGGTCGTAGACCGGCAACACCTTCGCGTCCGTAGTCGCAAATACGGCCCGCGCCCGGAACACGCGGTCGGCCGTGTAGAGCCGGGTCGCGTCCGGTGGCCGCAGTACCTCCTCCATGGCCGTCCGGGTAAGCCGCCGTCGCTGCCACCCCCGGTTCAGCTCGATCGCCGAGAACGATACGATGAACAGGGCGCTCAGTCCCAGTAAGGGGTCGCCGAGATAGTAGGACAGTCCGATGAGCCCGCC
>JBGTHX010000497.1:0-2540 GCA_041746055.1 Lewinella sp.
AGCCAGTTCGCTGAGTGCCCGTTCGCGCTCCTGGTGCGCGTATATCCGGTCGACGACCTCGGGATTCCAGTAGACATTGTAGTGGCGGTCCACGGCGGCCACCCCTACCGCCTCCGAGATCACGATACGACAGCGAAAGAGGGCCGGCGCGAACCAGGGGAGTCGCTCAGCGGCATAGGCCCGTCCGAACCTCACGCGCTCCGCGGCGAGTGTCCGCTCAGCCGAGGACATTCACGAATTCGGTAAAGGCCTCGTCGCTGAACACGCTACCCACCAGTTCGATGACCGTGGGATACGGCTCCTGCGGGTGCTGCTGGCCGGCGGCGGCGATCCGGGCCAGCCAGCCGGCGCGTGCCAAGTCCTTCAGGTGCACGAAGATCACGTCGCGGCGGCCGTCGCTGAAGACCTGTCCGGCGAGTTCGAGGTAATTTTTTGAATAGGGTAACAACTCTTGCGACTCCAGGCGGGGGAGCATGCGGGCATTCAGCCCGTAAAAGAGTACGTGGAGTTCGGCGTCGTCGAGCTGCGGGATATCCACGGTTTCCGTGCCGTTCAGGACTTTCAGCGGATCGGGGAGTCGCAGATTGACGAGGTGCTCGACGAGCTGCAGCGCGATGGCTTCACCCAGGCAGCCCGTGGCGAGGCTCAGGATGACCCGCTGGCTCCTCTCCTGCGGGTCGTCCAGGCGGTAACCCAGCAATTCGCAGCTGCACAGTAGAGCGGCCACGAAATCCCAGGAACGGGGGCTCCCGAATCCGTAGGTATTCTCCTCCGGATTACCGTGCAGGGCCTCGGGGCGGAGACGCAGAAATCCACCGATGCGGAGTTTCCAGTCGGGAAGCCGCTCGGCGTGTGCCTCCGCGTCCAGTTCGGGTAAGCGCGCGCTGTCCCAGCCCCGCGTCAGGGAGCGGAGGTAGAGTTCCTCGGAAATATCCCACTGCAGGTGCACGAAGCGGTTACGGAGGGGAGGCGAGAGTTCCCAGCCGCCGACCATAAGGTCCGGCGGATTAGCCGCCGCCACGATACGTACGCCATCGGGGAGATCGGCGAAGCCCACCTTACGCTCGAAGACCACGCGCAGTAGGGCTGACTGTACGGAAGGGGGTGCCGTACTGAGTTCGTCGAGGAAGAGGATACCGTCCGTGGTCAGCCGGAATTGGTCCACCCACTCCGGCGTGGCGTAGCGCACCCGGCCCCCCTCCAGAAAGGGCAGGCCGCTAAAATCGGTTGGATCGTGGATGGAGGCGATGAGCGTGGTCACCGTCAGTTCGGGACCGGCCAGGCCCTCGATAAAGCTCGATTTACCCACCCCCGGCCGGCCCCAGAGTAGGACCGGAATGCCGACGGCCCCCTGCGGAGAGGGAGTGGCAAGGGCGACGAGCAGGGCTTCCGCCCCCGTGGGCAGGTGGAGATCTTCCGGCATGCTACACCAATTGCCGCAGCCAGGGCAAAGTTTGCCGCCATGATAAATTCTGACGGACCGCTTGCGGATACCACCCAACCGACGTAACTTTGTTTTGTAAAGTTCTTTATGTCCAAGACCATCACCACCCCCATTTCCGATCTGCGGCACATCCGCCAGTTAATGGAGCGGTCTCGTTACTTCATTGGGCTGAGCGGCTTGTCCGGTATCGGCGCGGGTACCTCGGCGCTCCTCGGTGTTGCGGTCTTGCTGCTCTACCGGAACGCGGCGGGTGGGGAAGAATGGTACGCGGCAACGGCCCACTCCTGGGGGATAGCGCCATTGCCTTTCCTTTTCCTGCTGGCGGCCGCGGTAGTGGTAGGCGCCGTGGGCAGCGGCTTCTACTTCACCTGGCGGCGGGTGCGGCGGCTCGGACATGATTTTGCTGATGCAAAGACATATCGCATGCTCCGTCACCTGGCCGTGCCGCTGGCGGTCGGGGGCAGCTTCTGCCTGGCCCTGCTGTACCACGGCGCTTCCTTTCTAATCGGTCCGGCCACCCTCACTTTTTACGGACTTGCGTTGCTGAATGTCAGCGCCGTGGTGAGCGAGAAGCTGCGCACGCTGGCCTACCTCGAACTGGGGCTCGGGGTGATCTCCCTCTTCTTTCCGACCTTCGCCATCGCCTTCTGGGCCGCCGGCTTCGGCCTGCTCCATATCGGGTATGGACTTTGGATGTACCGCCAATATGACGCATATGAATAAGGTAGAGGAAGTCAAACACACCGTAGCCGGACTCAGCAAGTTGTACAGCCACCGCATGCGGCTGGGCCTGATGGGTATCCTGGTGGTCAATGACTGGGTGGACTTCGTGACGCTCCGCGACGCGCTGAAGCTTACCGACGGCAGTCTGGCCGGTCACGTTAAGGCCCTGCTGAAGGCCGGTCAGATAGAGGTGGAAAAGCGCTTCGTCGAGGACAAACCCCGCACCAGCTACCGGGCCACCGCCGCCGGCCGCAGCGCCTTCGAGCAGCACCTGTCGGAACTGGAGGACTTCCTGAAGCTTATGGACAACTAGCCAAAAATTTTGCCTCCAAACTTTAAAAAATAAAGTGCTTTATGATTAACATCCGCTATC
>JBGTHX010000498.1:0-11999 GCA_041746055.1 Lewinella sp.
GAATCGGAAAAACGGGCGCGGTAGGAAGCGCGACCGCACCTCGCTGGGTGAGGTGGAGATCTCAACTCCCCCACCAGTCGTATCTTCCCCCCCTGATGAGCATCTGGGACACCCTTTTCGGTCGCACGCCCGCCGGGCCGCCCGGCGCCGGCCCCGAGCACTCCTTCGGGCGCTACACCGATGCCTACAAGACCCGCGAGAACTACGCCGCCTGGGAAGCCGCCGTGGATGCCTTCGAGGCCGACGATTTCCTGGGGAGCTTCGCCTCCTTCATGGCCTACCTGCACGATCCGCGGGAGAATAACGTGCGGTGGAAGGAGGAGGACGGACGGCTCTACTTCGAGTTCTACCAGGGGAGCAAGCGGGTGACGGGCTTCGCGGACGAGACCCAACTGCGCGCCACCGCCCGCATCGCCCGGCTGGAGGCACCGGACGTAGACCTGCTACGCCGCCTCACCGCCATGAATTACGAACTGAAGTACAGCCGCTTCGCCTTGGACGCCGACGACTGCCTGACGATCATCTTCGATACGCCGGTGCACGATGCCAGTCCGCACAAGCTGTACCACGCCCTGAAGGAGATGGCCCAGCGGGCCGACAAGCAGGACGACCTGCTGCTCGAGGAATTCGAGGACAAGCTCACCCCCGTGGAAGTGACCCACCTGGAGCCCCTCTCGGCCGACCTAAAGGCCACCAAGCTCGGCTTCCTGCGCCGCCGCACCCAGGGGGTGATCGACTACCTCGCCTCCAACCGCATCAATCCCGAAGCCCACCCCGGCGCCGTGGCCTACCTGCTGCTCGACCTGGTGTACCGCCTGGATTACCTGCTGCGGCCCGAGGGGCACACCATGGAGGCCCTGGAACGGATGCACCGCATGTACTTCGCCCGGGAGGGGGAGCAGCCCGTGACTTACAAGAATGTGCGGCTGCTGAGCGAGCTGCAACAGTTGCTGCACCGCGCACCCGAGAGCTTCTCGGAGGAACTGTATCAGGGCAAGTACACCTTCGGCATCACGCTGCCCTCCAGCCACGACCGGCTGAGCAGCCTCATCGCGAATGAGCTGCCGAATATGGATTGGTACCAGGACAACGGCTTCGAAGAAGTGGCCGTGGCCATCCCCAGCTACATCGCGGGCTACGCCCTGTTCAACTACGCTATCCCGCCCCCCGACCGTGAGCTGCTCCACCTCTACTACCGGGTGACCGAGAACGAGTACTTCCGCAAGCTGGGCTACGAGCCTTCCTTCCTGGACCGCGACGGCCGCCCCGCCCGCCGGGCCGTCCGCACGGCCATCAACGAGATCATGGAGCGCTACCGCCGCGATTACCCGCGATTGCGGCCGGTGACCAGCCACCTGAACTTCGATAATCTCCCAGACTTCTCCCGCAGCTACCTCGAGATGGTGCGCGAGATGGACCTGAGCAAGCCCTGAGCCTAGCGGCTGAAGGCGGCGACGTCCTCCCGCGTAAGCAGCACCACTTCCTTATTAAGCCGCACGCCGAGGGAATCGGCCATGCGCGTGACCGCGGCCCCTTTGGGGCCGAGCTCGGAGCGGTATTTCCTGAAGAGGTTGCTGTGGGGCGAGAAGGTGCCGTATAGCGAGCTGCCCAGGTTGGGATCGATGAGGATATAGTTGGCGCCGTATTCGTCCATGAAGTGGCCCACCTCGGCGGGGTCGGGGGAGGTGACGGCCCGGACGTAGTCGCGGAAGCGGGGCGTGACGTACTCGTAGTAGTGCCGGAAATACAGCGCGTGGGCGGATTCGTAGCTCAGCACCACCCGGCGCTGCGAAAGCACCGGAATGAAGCTGGCCAGCTGAGGCGGGGCGGCGATGAGGGCATCTTCCGGTAGTTCGGCGAGGGCGTTGAAAACGGCGGCGCGGTCGTCCATGGCGACGAGCGGCAGCCGGTCGCGGTGGGTGTGGTCCAGGCCGATATAAATGAGCGGGCCGGACAGTACCACGGCCACTACCGTTCCCACCCAGCGGCGGGGGAAGAAGCTCCACAGGCAGCCGGCGATGAAGGTGTAGGTGAGCGCCGCCGCCATGGGCCAGGGGTACTGGAAGTTGCGGTCGGCCAGGAAGAGGGCGGGGGAAAGGAGGCGCGCGGCATGGTAGAGTCCGAGGGTGATGGGCCAGATCAGCAGCAGGTAGCCCCCGAGGCGGGCGGTGCGCCGCCAGGTGAGGGCCCCGAGAAGGACGGCCAGCCCGAATACCGCGAGGTAGAAGTCGGGGGCGCGGACCAGGTTGAAGGTTTCCCGCAGGTAGTACTCCGCCACGTCGAGGGTGGGGGTATCTACGATCCAGTTGAAGCCGACGCGGCCGCCGCCGCCGAATTCGGGCATCTTTCGCATCTCTTCCCCGGTAAACATGGGGCCGAGGTCAGGGGCGTGGCTCACGCGGTAGGAGTGGAGGACTACGATCACCCCGGCCAGCAGGGCGGCGGGGACGGTGACCCGCCAGTCGGTCCAGCGGTCCTGGAAGTAGGCGCGGTCGCGGCACCCGAGCAACAACCGGCCCAACTCCCAACCCACGAAGAGAAAACCGTTGACGAGCAGGGCGGGGGGATAGAAGAGTCCGCCGAGCACGAAGGTGATGGCAAGACCGGTCCGCCGCTGTCCCGTGAGGTAGTAGGCAAAGGCCAGCAGCAGCGGCGTGCTGAAGGAGCGGGCGAGGAAGCCGAGTCCGGTATTCACGGTGTACTGGCACACGAGGAAGGCCCCGGCCAGGCTCAGGACGAGCGGGAATACGCGCCGCAGCAGGGCCGTGGAGTAGCCCGCGATGAGGACGGTCGTGAGCAGGGGCCCGTACCGCGACAGCGGCAGCGGCTCCGCGAACCAGCTGAGGAAGCGCATGAGCAGCCGGTAGCCGAGGGGTTGGATCTCGCCGGATACGCGGGCGTAGAAGTCACCGCTCAGGGCCCCGTCGAAGAGCCAGAGGGAGTGCTGGACCACGTCGTCGTTGAAGCGGAGGGGCATGGCCAGCATCCGCTGCTGGGCGTAGAAGAAGTGCCCTACGCCCAAAACAAGGGCGCATAACAGGAGCAGGTAAGCGGGGGCAGGCTGGCGCACTGGGCGGGGGTGGGTGTGGGGTAAAGGTAATTTGTTTCTTGGGGGGTGGGGCTACCGCTGGTTGGCTCGCTTCGCGGGGGGGTTCACGCAGATTTGCGCGCATTGCTTTCGCGGATCGCGATCTCCGGTCGCGCACCCACCCGAGCGCAGCGAGGGGCAGATGTCCTGCGGGCCCATCTACTCATTCAACCCTCCGCCAGGCCAAGAGCCAGGGTCAGCATAGACTACAAGACTACCCGACTACCCGACTACCGTACTAAACATAAAGCTTCCCCTTCAACACCCCCCGGCTGATCACGATCTTCTGCACCTCGCTCGTGCCCTCGTAGATCTGGGTGATCTTGGCATCCCGCATGAGACGTTCGACGTGGTATTCCTTAACGAAGCCGTAGCCACCGTGCACCTGCACGGCCTCCACGGTGTGCTTCATGGCTACGGAGCTGGCGAAGAGCTTGGCCATGGCGCCGGCCTGGTCGTAGTCGCCGTCGGTGTCCTTGAGCCAGGCGGCGCGGTAGACGAGCATCTTCGCGGCCTCGATATCGGTGGCCATGTCAGCCAGCTTGAAGGCGATGGCCTGGTGGTGGGCGATGGGCTTACCGAATGCCTCCCGTTCCTTGGAGTAGGCCACGGCCAGCTCGTAGGCGCCACCGGCGATGCCGAGGGCCTGGGCGGCGATGCCGATGCGGCCGCCGGCGAGGGTCTTCATCGCGAATTTGAAGCCGAAGCCGTCGTCGCCGATGCGGTTTTCCTTGGGCACCTTCACGTTGTTGTACATGATGGTGTGGGTATCGCTGCTGCGGATGCCGAGCTTGTCTTCCTTGGCGCCGATCTCTACGCCGTCCCAGTCCGTCTCGACAATGAAGGCGTTGATGCCGTGGTGGCCCTTCTCGGGGTCGCTCTGGGCGATGACGAGGTGCACCTGGCTGGTCCCCCCGCTGGTGATCCAGTTCTTGGTGCCGTTGAGGAGGTAGTGGTCGCCCCGGTCCTCGGCGGTGGTGCGCTGGTGGGTGGCGTCGGAACCGGCCTCGGGCTCGCTGAGGCAGAAACTGCCGATCCACTCGCCGGTGGCCAGCTTAGTGAGGTACTGCTGCTTCTGCTCCTCGGTGCCGTAGGTCTCGATGCCGTAGCACACGAGGCTGTTGTTGACGGACATGATCACCGAGCAGCTGTTGTCGACCTTGGAGATCTCCTCCAGCGCCAGGATGTAACTGATGTAGTCGAGCCCGCTGCCCCCGTATTCCGGGCTCACCGTCATGCCCATGAAGCCGAGTTCTCCCAGCTGCTTCACCTGCTCGGCGGGGTAGGCCATCGTACTGTCGCGCTCAATGACGCCGGGTTTGCATACCTGCTGGGCAAAATCGCGGGCGGCCTCGCGCACGGCCAGCTGTTCCTCGGTAAGTTGGAAGTTCATGATCGATCGGTTTGGGGTGGGGCAAAGTTAGCGAATATTCGCTGTTCAGGGCGGCGGGGCGCGGGTGCCGGGGGAATATCCCCGATTGCCGGTGCAGGGGGGTTACTTACCGAAGGCGTATGCATTAATTTACTTCGCGTGGCACGCGCCGTGCCGATGTAATCTTCCTGACTCACCACTACCCAGCTATGCTAGACAACACCTTCCGCGGGAAACCCTACACCTTCAAACGGCCCGGGGCCCGGCTCCCAACTATCGATCCGGCAGCCCTGCAGGAGGTAAGGGGAAAGTCCGGCGTACGAACGCTTACGTTCACCTTTCCGGGCACCCAAGCCCAGCCCTCCGTCGATCCCATTGAGTTTGACCAGGGCGAAACCAAGGTAATGGAGGCCATTCTGGTCCGGATCATCCTTCCGAAGGGGATGTACCGCACGCGGTCCCTGCTGGGGCAGCAGCCGGACTACGGGACTGCCGGGCCGGATAATGGCGGGCGGGAGCTTTTCAATATACCGAACACTCCGATAGGCCCGCGGACCTTCCAGTTGGCCGCCCAGGTGGCGGAGGTGCGGGCAGTCAACAAACAGGCGGAAGAGGCCGTCAACATTCTGGAAAAATATCCCAGTGACACCATCCTCATCCCTTTTCGTTGCGAAAAAACGAAGGCTTTCGGTCCCCACGGTAAACCCTGCATGCAGGCCATTAAAATTGGTCTGTCAGCGGCGGCGCGCTCTTCGGCGTCCGACGCTCCCCAAGATTTCATCTCCTGCGTATTCGATCATCGACCGCACTACGGAGAAAGGCTGACCGATCATCTCCGAAAACTGGGCTGGCATGGCGAGATCGAGTACCCCCTCCACTTGGTGCCCTGCCTGTTCCGGAGTGACGAGGAGCAGGAGCCGCCACATTACGAACTGGTGTGGCAGGCCTTTCAGGATAAGTCCGCGCGGGAGGAGGGTGATCGCATTCTGAGGACGGCCAAAAACGATTTTACTTTCGATTGGGAGAAGGGCAAGAAACCGATCCGAGATATCGGGATCCGACTGTCGGATTGTCCTACCCTAAGCATGTGTCAGATTGAGGATGACGAAGAGACAGGGCAGGAAGATCCTTTCCAATGATTACCCCACGATCAATCCGGCCCAGGAACGCGGCCCGGTCCAGCGCTGGTTCAGCTTACCCTGGCGGCAACTTCGCTGGGCTTTGCAGAGCGAGGTTTCCACATCGTCACCCGCGAACAGGTGCGCATAAAATTCATCCAGGATCTCGGCCGTAGCGGATGCGTTGATATCGTACAGCGACGAAACTACATCCCTAACGCCGGCGATCCGCAAGCTGCGTCGCAGGCTGAAGGTGCCTTCCCCCTTACGGGAAAGACCGCGTGCCGTAGAGCAGGCGGCCAGGACCACCAACCTGGCATTCAGGGAAGCTCCCGCAAGCGCGGCACTACCCAGGCTATCACCGTCGGTAAGGAAGATGTAGTTGTCCTGAAAGACGGCCGGATTGCCCCTCGCGTGGACCGACAGGTGGAGGATATCCGATTTATTCGCCAGGGAAAGAAACTGTTCCGGCGACATGGATTTCTGGGATTGATGGGTTCCCTTTTTTTCGAAATGAGCCGAAATTGAATCCCCCAGGTCCCCTAAATAGCCTCTCAGCCGGGGGTGGGTCCAAGCAAATAAACTTCCGTATTCCCGATCCTCCACTGTTTTGGTGCCGTGGAGCAGGTCGGCCCGCCAACTACTCAGATACCTTACGCGGTGGTGGTCCAGCAGATAATCCAGACCGGAAAATTCAATCACTGATCCAGGCGGACTGACCACCAGCGCGGAAAAGGGTAGTTCCGCGAGGGATTCCGAGGGTAATACCAGCAGCTCTTCGAGATCGGCCAGTGGAACATCCAAGTGACCCATCAGTATCTTAAAGACCCCGTAGGCCAGCGTGCCGTAGCGGCGTGGAGATAGAATAGTATCCCCGGAGAGGTAACGGACGATTTCATCTACGCTGTCCAGCACTGAGCGCGAGGTCCTGTACACCAAAGCGGTATCCTGATCAATATATAAGCCCAACAGTAAGGTATCCGTCTGGGCGAATTGCAACATCCCCTGCCCGCTCTTCAGCGTGGATTGTACCGAAGGGACATCAGGACCTTCAGCTACAGCCGGCGGGGGCTCCGGGTCTTCCCCCATGCTTCCGTCTCGTCGGATGCTCGCATACCGGTATGTTAAATCCGCTTGTGCAAAGTCTTCCAGGTCGGTCATGCCGAGGGCGTAACCTGCTGCCACATACCCGTCTCTCAGGCGGGTAAGTTTCGTGCTGAGAGTTCTAGACTCTTCCACCCACTTTCCCCGCTGGTCGGGCCCGCTATCGCGTAGTAGGAGCAGCGATCTTCCGAGTTCCATCCCATTCAGGATGGTATTGAGATATACCGGGTCATCACTCAGCGTAGCCTTCAGGCTGGCCGTCTCCAGACAAAAATTGAGCAGCCCGCCGCCTACCTCCAGTAATTTATTGAGTACCCCCGCTTCCCGGAGGGAGGGGAAGGAGTTTTGGTAATCGGAAAGTATCCTCTGGCTCATAGCGAAAGCCGTATCCAGGTCCTTCCGGTAGCCCTGTGCCCGGTACTTAACCATGAAGGCTTCGGCCAACGCCAGTTCATAGTAGAGGCAGATCTGCCGTGTGGAATACCGCTGCGCGGCTTCGCGGTACGCCTCGCCCGCCGTAGGATCACACCCTGCCGCTGCCCGGTCGGTCTTCAGGTAGGCGAATCCCGCCGCGAAGTCCCCGTCCGCTATCGCCATGTCAGACAGGAAAGTGCGGGCTTCCTCGGTGTAGTATTGCCGGTACACCGAGTCGCGGGTAAGGAACTGGCGGTAGTAATGCTGCGCGGAATCACGATTACCCTGGCGGTAATGAACGTATCCCCTTACCCGATCAGCGTACCCGAACATCGGATTGTCCAGACGGCCAGTGCGCAATAGGGTATCGATCACCCGGTCTATTTCGGGGGCTTTCTCAGGAAGGTTCAGGTATAAATGGATCAGCGTTTCGTAGCTATGGCGGGCCCGCGGGGAATGTAAATTCCGCAACAGATTAATGCCCTGCCGGGTAAGCGGCTCCAGGCGTAGCCAAGCCTCCTGCTGCCGTTCCAGGGGTAGCCAACTGCCGATGTATTTGCGTCGGGCGTAGGATTGCAGGTTCACCAACTGCCCATACTGGATCGTACGCTGCAGATCGGCTTCTTCCAGAACTTTCCGGCCCAGCGATACCAGCATTTCCATTTCGAGCCACTCCCATTCGTAGTACTTGGCGTAGGCCCGGCAGAAAAGCTGACGGGCCCGCAGTTCCGGGGAAGGGTCAGGTGGCATACTACGTTGGGCCTGAAAAGTGTAGTAGGTCGTTGAATCCTCGAAATATTCCCGCTCGTGGTGCAGCATAGCCAGGCGCTGGTAAAGCTCCGCCCTCAGTTCCGGAGCCCGGGCGGTAGCCGCCGTATCTGTTTGGAAACGCAATCGACGGGCCAGTTCCAGTGCCTCCCATAGCCGCAGGGAATCGTAACCCGAGCGTAGTAGATCCAGGCCATCCCGCAGACGATAATCGGCGTCGGCCCAGGGTGGGGGCACGGGCGCGTCGCGGCACCCCAGCACCAGGAGTAGCAGGCCGAGCGTACCGGCCAGTGTGTATGGGTTCATAGCGGGTGAATCGCGAACGACTAAAATAGGGCAACCACCGGTAAATTGCCCGGCGGAAAATTCTAGCGCATTCCCGCCGTGTATTGCTTCATCCCCAACCGCTGCACCAGCCTGCCCCCGGACACGCCCCCCGGCCCGAGGTCCCGCCGGTACTCCACCAGTCCCAGCCCCCGGGCGTAGATCTCGTAGCCGCTGAAGGTGGGGCTGATGTCCCCTAGCTCGGGGTCCCGCTGGCTCACCTCGCCGGCCAGGTCGAAGACCACGGCCTGACGGTCCTCGCCCATGATGCGCAGGGTGGTATCGCCCCGGTAATAGCGGTTGAGGGAGATGTAATTCTCCGCGTCGCTGTTGTCGGGATCTAGGAAGCGCACCCGGTAACCCGTAGCCCGTCCGTCCTTGGGATAAAACGGAAATACCCGGTCGTAGATGACCTCCGCCTCGGTGCGCACCCGCTCGCCGGTGGGCAGCAGGGGATAGAGCCGCAGCTGCTGCAGGTACACGCCATCGTTGCGCACCCGCTCGGTGCTCACCTGCACCGGGGTCACGCCCCCCTCGTAGCGGGTGGCGCTGAGGTAGAGGGCGGTGTCCTGGTCGGTGCCGAGGTAGTACCAGTATTCGTAGGGCTCCTCGCTGAGGGTGCCGGTATTTTGGTACTGGTACACGAGCCCATCGGTGAGCTCCCGCACGGGGTAGTAGTAGTCGCGGATATCGGGTTCGGACCCGCACGCCAGACCCAGCAGGGGCAGTACCACGGTCCAGGCCCGCCTCACCGCGTGCAGTACAGTACCCAGGCGGGGGGCAGGTTGAGGTAGACGCGGCGGGCATCGACCCTACCGAAGGCGCGCTCGTAGTACGAGCGGGTCTTGAGGCTGTAGTGCACCTGGTTGTAGCGGCCGCCCTCCTGCAGGTTGTCGTGGGCGGCGCGCACGATGCGTTGGCCCAGGTGTTCCGGCAGCGCGGCGAAGGGGATGGCGGAGATCACGGGGTCGGCGAGGTCGGCGCCGATGCGGTCCAGCCAGGGGCGGATGTGCTCGGCGCTGTCCTGGGCCACCACCAGGCGGGGGTCGCCAATGGCGCGCATGTCGGCGCAGAGGTCTTCACTCACTTCAAAGGCGATGACGCGCCCGTCGGGGTGCAGCCGCTCGAGAATGTGGCGGGTGATGACGCCGTCACCGGCCCCCAGTTCGACGATCGTGCGGGCGGTGGACCAGTCGATGCGAGCGATGGCCGCCCGGCAGAGAGCGGGCCCGCTGCGGGGGATGGTGCCGGTGGTGCCGATGTGGCGCAGGCCTTCCCGGAGAAAAGAAAGTGTACTCATGCGGTTCCCGGGGAAGATTTACTAAACATCACTGCGCTGCGGGTCGAAGGCCTCGAGATAGTCGCCTATCCTCCGTAGGAAGGAACCACCGAGGAAGCCGTCGACGACGCGGTGGTCGTAGCTCAGGCTCATGAACATCATCTGCCGGATGGCGATGAGGTCGCCGTACTTCGTTTCCACCACGGCCGGCTTCTTGCGGATGGCCCCCACGGCCAGGATAGCCACCTGTGGTTGGTTGATGATGGGGGTACCCATGACGTTGCCGAAGGTACCCACGTTGGTGAGGGTGAAGGTGCCGTCGCGGACCTCCTCGGGCTTGAGCTTATTCTGCCGCGCGCGGTCGGCCAGGTCGTTGACGTGGCGGGTGAGGCCCATCAGGTTGAGCTGGTCGGCGTTGCGGATCACGGGTACGATGAGGTTGCCGCTGGGCAGGGCCGCGGCCATGCCGATATTGATATTGGCCTTCTTGATGATCTTGCCATCGGAGACGCTGACGTTGACCATCGGGAAGTCCTTGATCGCCTTGGCCACGGCCTCGATGAAGATGGGGGTGTAGGTGATCTTCTCACCGTACTGTCGCTGGAAGTCCTTTTTGATGCCCTCGCGCCAGTTGACGATGTCGGTGACGTCGACTTCAATAAAACTGGTGACGTGGGGGCTGGTCCGCTTCGACTCGACCATGTGGTCGGCGATGAGCTTACGCATCCGGTCCATCTCGATGATCTCGTCGGAAGAACCGGAGGCAAGACTGCCGGCTGGTGCGACAGGGGGGCGGGGGGAAGGGTTTGTCGCGGGAGTTCCAGCCGTTGGTGCAGCCTTGCCAGGACCGGTTATGAAGTGGTTGGTACGCCGCTTCAGGTAAGCCTGTATGTCTGATTTATTCACCCGGCCGCCGTTGCCACTGCCGGGGATCTGGTCGAGCTCGGCCTGGCCGATGCCCTCCTTGTCCGCAATAGTACGAACTAGCGGAGAATAAAAGCGACTGCTTTCCGACTTTTCTACCGGCCTGGAATGATTTTGGGCCGGGGGCGCGGGTGCTGGGGCGGCGGGTTCCGGAGCCGGGGTTTTCGCGCCGGCGGGGGGCGCTACGGCGGGGGAGGCTTCCACTTCGGCGCCGGCCTCGGTTTCGATGAGGGCGATTACTTCCCCCACGGCCACGGTGGTATCGGGCTCGAAGCGGATCTCGCGGATGGTACCGGCTACGGGGGCGGGCACTTCGCTGTCGACCTTGTCGGTGGCGATCTCGAGGATGGTCTCGTCTACTTCCACGCTGTCCCCCACCTGCTTCACCCAGTTCAGGATGGTTGCTTCGATGATGCTTTCGCCCATTTTGGGCATGATTAGCTCTACTTGGGCCATGGGGGGGTATTGGTTTTGGCGGCTGGTCAGGCCTTGATCGACTAGGGTCGGGCAAATTTAGTCGGTAGCGGGGACATTGCGTGTTGCCTTCCCATCGCGTCGATGTGATAAGGCCGGTTTTGCGGCCGCGCTGTAGCTCCGACTTTAGTCGGCAGCTTAGGTGTGTGGCTGTTTTTGGAGCATAACGGCTGAAGCCGTCGCTACAGGCAGGAACCTGCTTCGCGCCTCTGTAGCGCCGACTTTAGTCGGCAGCTTAGGTGTGTGGCTGGTTTGGAGCATGACGGCTGAAGCCGTCGGTACAGGCAGGGACGTGCTTCCCGCTTCTGTAGCGCCGACTTCAGTCGGCAGCTTAAGTGTGTATCCGGTTTAGGAGCATGACGGCTGAAGCCGTCGCTACAGGCAGGTGATGATGCTTGTGGCAGCGATTTCACACGTGATACAAATAGGGATATTGCTTCCAGTCCGAAACCAGTCCGGCAGCTTGGGGATTAGAAAGTATATAGTGCAGGATGTTGTCGTATGCTTTGGCGTGGCGGACAAAGTGATCATAGCTGTCTTTCTGCCATAATCGACCGCTTCTGCCGAGATACTGATTCAACTGGCGGGAGGCGCCACCTTTTATCAGCTGCATGATCTTGCACAGGGGGACGTAAGTGGTACACAGTTCCGCGTCGGTCAGATAAAACCGCCGGCTATCGGTCGTTTGATTGGCCAGCGAAATCAATAAGTGTACGTGATTGGGCATGATGCAGTAGGCCTTCAGTTCGTATAACTCCCCATTGAATCGGTGCAGGCGTTCTGCCAGGATTTCGCAGGCCGCCGGGTCCCGGAAGTACCATCCGTCGGATTCCCGGCCATCTAAACGCCGGTCGCAGTCGCGGAAATACTGGTAGCGCGCCTGCCGAAGCAACCGTTGTTTTGCCGCCTCGGTTAGTGCTCCGTCGGAGATAAGCGCTAGTGTTTCGTGGTAGGTGTGCTGCAGCTCTCGCATGGCCTCGAGCGGCAGGGCATCCTGCACCCGGAAGGTTACGAAAAATGTCGCTCCAACCGGAGTCACATGGGGCAATCGGCTACGGTGAAAAGTACTCAAGGCAGACAAGGGAGGAGGATTTTACTCCCCTAAATAAAACAAAAAGTTTTATTTCTTTCGAA
>JBGTHX010000499.1:0-2359 GCA_041746055.1 Lewinella sp.
ACCCGCGAGGCCGCCGCCGCCGCCGCCAAGCAACTGGGTGATCGCGGCTACGCGGGCAGTTTCGTGGTGGCGGGTACCGAGATCGCCCGCACTCCCGCGGCTGTTCCGGCGCCCGCGGCTACCCCGACCGAAGGAGCCTACCGCGTACAGCTCGGGGCCTTTGGCAAACCGGAAAATTTTGACCGCGCGAAGGCCGGGACCCTGGGTGAGCTCGGCACGGAAATGCGCGGGAACCTGACCGTCTTCTTTATCTCCGGATTGGGCTCGGTGGAAGCCGCCCGCTCAGTGCGGGAACGGGCGGTCGAAATGGGCTACGCCGGTGCCTATATTCTCGAACGGACGGATTCCGGCTACCAGAAACTGTAATCCCCCCCATGCGCCTGACGATCCTGACCCTGGTATTATCTACCGGCCTGCTGGCACAGGATGCCGTGTACGCGGTGTACACCGGTGAGGTATTCTGTGCTGCCGACGGCCCGCTCGCCAGCCGGGAGGATGCCGCCATCGGCAAGATCGTTACCGACGTTCACGTGCCGGAACTCCACTATTACGCGCCGATCGGCCGCGCCGCCCGTCGGGAGGCCGTGATGATCATCCCCGGCGGTGGCTACACCATCGAGGCCTGGGACCTGGAGGGCACAGACATCGCCCGCTATCTGAGTCACGCCGGCTACCATGCCTTCGTACTGAGTCACCGCCTGCCGGCCACCCTGACCGGCAATTGCCGCTCCGAGGCCGCCCTGCACGATGCTCAGGAGGGGATGCTCCGCATCCGCTCATTGGCGGATAGCCTGCACTTCTCCACCGACAGCGTAGGGGTCATGGGTTTCTCGGCGGGGGGGCACCTGGCGGGCTCCACCTCGGTCCACGCGCGGGAGGAGGGCGGCGTTTCCAGTCGCCCGGACTTCAGTGTACTGGTATACCCGGTAACCATCATGGAGGAGGGCCGCAGCGGTCACGCCGGCAGCCAGCATAACCTGCTGGGTGATGATCCCGGTCCCGAACGGCTGGACTACTACAACCTCCCGCAACGGGTGGACGCGCTGACGCCGCCCACCATACTCTTCCACGCGAGCGACGATGGGGCGGTCCTTCCCGAAAATTCCTTGGAATACTATCAGGCGCTCGTCCGCGCCGGCGTACCGGCCGACTTGCGGATCTACGCGACGGGCGGACACGGGTTCGGAAGCGCCCGCGAGCGGAACGCCCCCGTGAGCGACTGGATGCAAGAATTACTAATCTGGCTAAAGGCCCGCTGATGCTCATCGAACTACCCCCGCTGGACGGGATCCCCAACCAGGCCGAACTGCTGGTCACCCACGAAGCGATCCACCCCTTCGTGCACCGTACTCCGATCCTGCGTAACCGCAGCATCGACGAACTGGCCGGCGCGAGGCTCCACTTCAAGTGCGAGAACTTCCAGAAGATCGGGGCCTTCAAAATGCGCGGCGGCGCCAGCGCGGCACTCCGCTTCAGTCCGGAGGAACGGGAACGCGGCCTGGCTACCCACAGCAGCGGCAACCACGCCCAGGCGGTGGCCAGCGCGGCGCGCGAACTGGGCGTGCCCGCCTACATCGTGATGCCCCACGATGCTCCCCGGGTGAAGGTGGCGGCCGTCGAGGGTTACGGGGCCACCATTACCTACTGCAACAATACCCCGCAGGAGCGGCAGGAAGCGCTGGAGGGGGTGATCGCCCGTACGGGTGCCGCCTTCATCCATCCCTACGACGACTACGGGGTGATCGCCGGACAGGCCACTGCGGCCATGGAGCTGATCGAAGACACCGACATGGTGCTGGATTTTATCGTTTCCCCCGTCGGCGGCGGCGGACTACTGGCCGGTACGGCGCTGGCGGCGCGCTATTTCAGCGTGCAGGCCAAAGTGATCGGGGCCGAGCCCAAGGCGGTGGACGATGCCGCCCGCAGCCTGGCGAGCGGCCGCATCGAGGAGAACCTCACCAACACCACCGTGGCCGATGGGCTAAGGACCCACCTCGGGGCCCGGAATTTCCCCATCATCCGCGACTACGTCACCGCCATCATGACTGTGTCGGAGGAGGAGATCATCGCCGCCATGCGCCTCATTTGGGAGCGGATGAAGATCATCGTGGAGCCGAGCTGCGCCGTGCCCCTGGCGGTGGTTCTCCGCTACCCGGAGCGCTTCGCCGGCAAGCAGGTCGGCATCATTTTGACGGGTGGAAACGTTGACGTGGACCGCCTTCCCTTCTAATCCAAAACGAACCCGGCCATGGCCTCCGCCCTCAAGAACCTCAGCAGCTACGACGACGCTAATCTCCCCGACGCCGCCCCGATGACCTTTGGCATCGTAGTGGCCGACTGGAATGCCGATATCACCCAC
>JBGTHX010000500.1:0-9789 GCA_041746055.1 Lewinella sp.
AGCTCCTCCTGGAAGTCCAGGATCGCCTTCACGTTGTAGGCGGGTGCGATATTCTCCTGCCGCAGGATGTCCAGGGCGGTGATGAAGCACAGTGCCGGCCCCTTCGAGTCGGAGGCGGAGCGGGCAAAGAGGTACAGTTCCGGATCGTAGGGCGGGGACGCGGGTGCCGGGATCGTGGCAAAGGAGCCGTCGGCACCCCGGCGCTTATACACGACCCGGTAGGGGTCCGGCTGCTCCCAGGCGGCGGTGTCGACCGGCTGTCCGTCGATCTGCAGGTAGAACAGCACCGTGGGCAGCGCGGGATCCACCCTGCGCTCGGCGAAGAGCAGAGGGGCGCCGGGTGTCTCCAACCGCCGGACATCGAAGCCGAGGCCGGAGAATCGTTCGCGGCACCAAGCCAGGTTGGCCTCCACCTGCTCCGGGTAGTTGCCGTCGTTGGGCAGGGCTAGGAACTCGGCGAACTCGTGGAGGGCGGCAGGTAGGGACCGGTCGGTGAGGGAAACCATGCTTGCCTCCGTGAGCTGTTGCCCCGGTAACGGCGCGGAGCAAACACCCACCAGCAGGGGCAGCCAAAGCCACCCCGCTACCAGCGGGGGAAGCACTAATCTGAGGAGGGCCGGATTGTCTGTCATGGTCCCAAATTAAGCAGTCCCCACGCTGGCCGGCGTTCTTTTCGCCGCTGCCGCCACCCTTAGGCTGGGGGATCACGGCTTCTCCGACCGGAACGGGGGGGGAGCTAGTGGACCAATGCGCAAGCGACGGCCCTGAGTCCGGAACACGAATGGAATGGCGATACGAGATCTACGATCGTACGAAAGGACTAAGCCTCCAGCGGAGAGCCCCCGCACCCGCGTCCCCGCCCCACCAAACGGCAACGCGCTACCTTATGGGCCTCAACTAATGTGACTGCTCCATGGGAGTGACCCTACTCACTTTTATCCTCTACACCGGCTTCGTGGCCTTCTACGCCGGCTACAAGCTGCGGCGCGACCGCCTGGATACCCAGGACGGCTACTTCCTCGGGGGCCGGTCGCTGACGGGGGTGATCATCGCCGGCTCGCTGCTGCTGACCAATATCTCCACGGAGCATTTGGTAGGGATGAACGGCTCGGCCTACCGCAACGGGGCCATCATCATCGCCTGGGAGGTGACCTCCGCGCTGGCCCTGATCGTGGGGGCCCTGTACTTCGCGCCGAAGTACCTGAAGATGGGGCTCACTACCATCCCCGAGTTCCTGGAAAAGCGCTTCGATGGGCTGACGCGTACCCTCGTAGCCCTGCTGCTGATCATCTCCTTCGTGGCTACGCTGCTGCCCATCGTGCTGTACACCGGCGCCCTCAACATCGAGGCGATCTTCGGGATCTCCGAGCTGCTCGACATTTCCGTGCCGGAGGGGATCTGGCTCACGATCCTGGTGGTGGGGATCATCGGGGCGGTGTACGCGATCTTCGGCGGCCTCAAGATGGTGGCCTATACCGATACCATCAATGGATTCGGACTATTGATAGCCGGCCTGCTCGTGCCCCTCCTCGCGTTGCTGAGTATCGGCGACGGCAATCCGCTGGAGGGGCTCAGCCGCGTCTTCGCGCACAATCCCGGCAAGTTCAACGTGATCAGTACCGAGCCGGGCATCGGGCCGGGTGCGCGCACGGCGATCCTACCCTTCGAGGTACTCTTTACCGGCCTGGTAATCAACCAGCTTTACTTCTGGACCATGCACCAGTCCATCATCCAGCGCGTGCTCGGCGCCGTGAACCTGAAGGAGGCGCAGAAGGGATTGCTCTTCACCGGGCTGCTGAAGATCCTGGTGCCGCTGATCATCGTACTGCCGGGGCTGATCGGCTTCTACTACTACGGGGAGAGCCTGTACGACAACCAGGACAGCGTGTACCCGCTGCTCGTCAAAAAGGTGCTTCCGCTGTGGCTCACGGGCTTCTTCGTGGCCGTGATGATGGGGGCCATCTTCAGCACCTTCAACAGTACCCTGAACAGCGCGGCTACGGTATTCAGTCTGGGCATTTATAAGCGGTACATCCGCCGCGACGCCGGCGAGATGAGCCTGGTGCGGATCGGCAAGTGGACCTCCGCCATCCTGGCGGTCTTCGCCATCGGGATCGCCCCCTTCGTGGCCAACGCGCCCGAGGGACTGTACCAGCTGCTGCAGCAACTGAACGGCATCTTTTTCATCCCCATCGCGAGCGTGATCATCGCGGGCTTCCTGTTTCCGCGGGTGTCGGCTACGGGCGCGAAGGCGGGCCTGGCCTTCGGCCTGCTGTTCTACGTGACCCTGGATCACGTGCTCGCCGTCAACCTCCACTTCGTCCACATCTGGGGTATCGAATTCGTACTGAATATCCTCGTGATGCACCTCGCCTCCTACCTGGGCAGCCGGGAGCCTACCTTTATCATGTACGACGCCGGCAAACTAGACCTCAAGCCCTGGAAATACGCGAAGGCCTTCAGCATCGTGCTGGTGGCGCTCACGCTTTTGTTTTATCTTTCACTCGGCAATGTGTAACCCGACCCCGGTGGTCGACACCCAAGAATCCCCATGGCAGAAGCAAAAGCCTTCAGAAACTACGATGCCCCCGACGTATTGGTAGCCGTCAAGGAGCATTACCGGAAAATGCGGAAGAAGCAGACGGTGGACTACGTGCAGCGGATGCACGGGAAGTACCTCACCTTCGACAAGCCCCTGGACCTCTGGGAGGCCATGCGCCACCTCAACCGCCTCATCGACGTCAGCGACCCCGACCTGGACCTGCCCAACGTGCAGCACCTCATCCAGAGCGCCGAGGCCATCCGCGCCGACGGCCGGCCCGACTGGATGCAGCTCACCGGCCTGATCCACGACCTCGGCAAGGTGATGTTCCTCTGGGGCAGCGACGAGGACGGCAACAGCCAGGACGAGCAGTGGGGCACGGTGGGCGACGTCTTTGCCGTAGGCTGCGCCCTGCCCGACTCCTGCGTGTACCCGGAATTCAACGACACGAATCCCGACATGCAGGATCCCCGCTACAACACCCCCACGGGCAGGTACGAGCCCGGCTGCGGCATCGATAACCTGGACCTGGCCTGGGGCCACGACGAATACCTCTACCAGGTGCTGAGCCACCACAAGACCAACCGGCTGCCGGAGGAGGCGATGATCATGATCCGCTACCACTCCTTTTACCCCTGGCACTCCGGCGGCGCCTACACCGAGCTGCAGCACGAGGACGACAAGCGGTACCTGGCCATCATCAAGGACTTCAACCGCTACGATCTCTACACCAAGAGCCAAAAGGTCTACGATTTAGAGGAGGTGCTGGACTACTACCGGCCCATTGCCGAGAAGTATCTGGGTAGCGGCCCGATTTACTGGTAGTTGGGCGATAAGATATGTCCCAAATCGTTGCCCAAAAAGAGGTCAAAAGGTACATATGACACGATTATCTTCTACAATCATGTCAAATAAGACTAGATTTGACATGATAAAGGGAATAGATCATGTCATTGTATAACTGGCAACAGCCTTTGTGGCCCCAATTTAAGTGGGACGATACTGCTATAGCTCAGAAACTGAAGCAGTATTGCGAGGGGAGTACCGCACTGGTTGACCGCCTTTCTCTTCTACCCGGAACGGAACTGCAGGATTATCTATTGGAGCGTTTGGTTGAAGAGGCAAGGAGTACTTCCGGTATTGAGGGCGAAGTCATGAGTCGTGAGGATCTCATGTCCTCCGTCATTAACAACCTACACTTGGGAGGAACGCTTCGAAACGTTCGCAACCTAAGGGCAAAAGCGATCGCCCAGCAGATCATTCTCAACCGCGACACGTTCTCCCGCCCGCTGACGGCTACGATGCTGAAGTACTGGCATGAATTATTACTGGGCTACGAGAATCGCCTAAATGTAATCGGAGATTACCGACAGGGGGTATCACCCATGCGCATTATGAGCGGACCGGAATACCGGCAGGAAGTTCATTTTGAAGCGCCACCGGCGATTCGGGTAGCCCAGGAGATGGAACCGCTCATTGCCTACTGTAATTCATCCAACCCACAGACCGTAGCCGGCGTCACCAAGGCCGGCGTAGCACACGTCTGGTTCGAGAGTATACATCCCTTTGAGGATGGTAACGGTCGCCTGGGAAGGGCCATTATAGAAAAGATGCTCAGCCAATCGTTGGGCGTTTTCGTGCCCTTCAGCATTTCCCACACGATTGAACGAAGAAGGAACGCCTACTACACGGCGCTGAACCGCTCTACCCAAACCCTGGATATTACTCCCTGGCTAGTGTATTTCAGTGAGATACTGATCGAATCGATCGAGTACGCAAATTCACTGGTCAACTTCACCCTGCAGAAGCATGAATACTTATCCGGAATAGCTGCGCGCATCTCTAATCAAGAATTAAAGGCTATTGAAAAAATGCTGGCTACCGGTCCCGATGGATTCCAGGGCGGAATGACGACCAAAAAGTACATGCATATCAACCGAGTCTCACAGGCAACGGCAGCCCGTGCCCTCAAACACCTGACAGAAATACGAGCCCTACTCCAGCAAGGCAAGGGCCGCAGCACCCACTACGTCCTCCCCTTCGGCGTATCCTAAGTTACCCGCCGCTCCCCCACCGCCAACGCCACGCAGAACACGCCGTAGCCGATCAGCAGGTACAGGCAGGTCTCCAGCCCCCACCCCAGCCCGAAGCTGAACAGGATGGGTGCCGCCGCCGAGGCCACCACGACGAACAGCCGCACCGTGCTCTTGATGCTGCCCAGGTAACGCGGCCCGTAGCGATCGGCCCAGAGTGCCGGCGTATTGACCGAGTCCAGTCCCCCGCTCACGGCCATCAGACCGAAGAAGACCGGTACCGACCAGCTCTCCTTCACCACCAGCAGCACGACCAGCCCCAGGATCGCCGGGATCAGCACGAAGCGCAGCAGCTTGGCCGGACCGACCCGGTCGACCAGATCCCCGCCGAACAGCAGAAAGATCACCCGGACCAGTCCGTAGGCGCTCAGTCCGTAGGCCATCGTCTCGGCGGTATATCCCCGCTGCTCCGCGATCACCGACTGGTTGAACACCAGCCCCGTAAACACGAAGGGGATGAAGAGCACGATGGGCAGCACCAGCTGAAAGCGGCGGTCCCGCAGCACCTGCGTCCGCGTCCAGGATACGGCCTCGTCAGCCGCCGGGTCCTGCCGCAGTTGCGCCTCGGCTACGGAATCGGCCTTCTGGAAATCGTCGTGCCGGCGCACCAGCAGCCACACCAGGGGTACGAAGAGCCCGGCCACCGCGCAGGCCGCCATCAGCCACACCGCCCGGTAACCGTTGCTTACCATCAGGTAGGTCGCCACCGGCGGCAGGATCACCTCCGCCGCCGAGATGCCGATGATCGACAGCGCCAGGGCCCGGCCCCGCCGCTGGTTGAAGTAGCGCCCGATGGTGGTGGAACCGATAAGGGGCAGCACCCCCTGTCCGCCCAGCCGCACCGCGAAGAGGCCGGCCACGATCAGCGCGAGGTGGTCCGAAAGGGCCAGTAGCAGGGTGCCCGCGATCAGGAACCCGGCCGTGACGGAGCTTACGTAGCGTACCCTGAGCCGGTCCACCTGCTTTCCGATAAATGGCAGTACGAAGGCGGCGGCCAGCGTGACGCTGGAATAAAGGGCGGCGAAGGTATTATCGGCCCAGTCCATCCGCTCCGTCATCCGCGCCACGAAGAGGCTGATGAAGAAGGTCTGCCCGACGAAGCTGAAGAAGAAGTGGAGAAATCCGAAGCCCAGGTACCGGGGGTTCATAAGCAAGGGGTTAGGGGTCAAAGGGGCTAAGGGGTAAGGAGGCAGCCGGATGCGGGCCCCTTTACCCCTTTACCCCCTAGCCCCTTCACTCGTTATTAACAGGATCCAACTCCCCAAACAGGCTCAGCTCCGCCGCCTGCACCTCATCGCGGAACTCCTGCAGGTCACCGGACAGGAACTCGTTCACGCGTCGGATGAAGTCATCGGCCTTTCCGGTGAACTGCTCCAGGGCCAGGCGGGCCATCTGGCTGGTTTCGCCCTCTGACTGTCCGATGTAGCTGCGGGCGTTGCCCATGTAGCTCTGCAGGTTGGTGGGGTTGCGCTGGATGCCCTTCAGGTCGGCGGGCTCGGTATATACCTCCTCAAGGGTATCGATCTGCTTCACGAGCTCCTTGCGGTGGGCGTCGAGGCTGTCCTTGACGGCCTTCGGGGCGGTGGCGGTGGCTTCCTCGACCCGCTTAAGGCTTTTACGGGCTTCCTGCAGACGGTTCCATGCGACGTTCACGCGCTCCACTTCCGCTTCGTACTCGGCGTACATCGCGTTCCGGGCGCCGTAGCGGGCGCTCCCGTAGTAGGTATCCCGCGGGTCGGCCTGCACGGTCACGATCGTTTCGCCGGTATGGTCACCGTAGGTCATCAATATGCGGTAGGTGCCGGGGGTGACGCCGATGCCACCGGGGGTGTCGGCATCCTCACGCCGCTCGCGGCGGCTGGGTGCCTCCACGCCGTCGCGGCGCAGGTTCCAGCTGGTGCGGTTGAAGCCCCACCTGGGCTTCTCGGTGTAGGTGCGGATGGTATCGCCGGTCTGCACGTCGATCACCTGGAACTTGACCTTCTCCTTCGGGGCGTCAATGGGGTTCACCTCGTCGTCGGGGTTGGCGAAGGCGCGCTCGGCGCTGCCGGTCTCCCGCATGGGGATATCCTCCTTGAGTTCGGGGTTGATGACGGAGAAGCGGGTGAGCTGGCTTACGTCCACCGAGTCGGGGTTCGTCATTTCGCTCGGTCCGCCGGGGCGTACCCAGTAAGTGAGCATAGCGCCGCCGGGGCGGTCCTGGCCCTGGAACTGCCCCTGGGCGTAGAAGCGGGTACCCTGGTAACTGCGGCTGTTCCAGTCGTAGGCGTCGGGGGCCTGGAAGACGTGGAAGGAGTCCTGGAGCACGTCCTGCCCCTCCCGTGCCAACTCGCGGAACGGGCGGATATCGTCCATAATGTACAGGGACCGGCCGAAGGTGGCGATAATCAGGTCGTGCTCGCGGGGGTGGATCTTGAGGTCCATGGTGGAGACGGGCGGGAAGCCGGCGTCGAAGCGCGTCCAGCTGTCGCCGTAGTTGAGGCTGTACCACAGTCCCTGGTCGGTGCCGAGAAACAGCAGGTTGTCCTGCACGGGATCCTGCACGATGGCCTGGGCGTGTCCGCTGACCTTATCCTCGTCCACGATCTGCGTGAAGGTGTCGCCGTAGTTGGTGGTGTGGAACACCATGGGCCGCGTATCACCGCGGCGGTAGTCGTTCACGACCACGAAGGCCTCGCCGGGGTTGCTGGGTGAGGATTCGATGTAGGGAATCCAGCTGCCGGGCTTCACGCCGGGCAGCCGGCTGCTGAGGTCGATCCAGCTGCGGCCGCCGTTGCGGGTGAGGTGCAGGCGGCCGTCGTCGCTGCCCACCCAGATCGCGCTGTCGCCGAAGGTGTAGCCGGTGGCTTCCGGTACGATGGCGAGCAGGGTAGTGTGGTTCTCGGCCTGGGTAGCATCGATAGTGAGGCCGCCGCTGACGTCCTGCCGCTGCTTGGTGCTGTCGTTGGTGGTCAGGTCGGGGCTGATGATCTCCCAGCTGTTGCCGGCATCGGTGCTCTTGTGCACGAACTGGCTGCCGAGGTAGATGGTATTCGCGTCGCGGGGCGACTGCGCGATCGGCGCGTTCCAGTTGTAACGGAGGAAGGTGCCGTCGGGGTGGATGGCCCGGATGAAGTAGGTCTTGCCCGTGCTGCGGTTCACCCGCCCGAGGTACCCGCCCTGGCTGGCGGCGTAGACCACGTCGGACTGGTCCGGCTTGAAGAGCATGTCGAATCCGTCGCCGAAGTAGACCTCCTGCCAGTCGGACTGGGTAATACCGCCGCTCTTCAGGCCCTGGCTCGGGCCCACCCAGCTGCCATTGTCCTGCATGCCGCCCCCGATGAGGTAGGGGTAGCTCATATCGTAGTTGACGTGGTAAAACTGCCCCACCGGCAGGTTCTCCACGAAGCGCCAGGTCTTGCCGCCGTCGCGGCTGATGTCGAGGCCGCCGTCGTTGCCCTCGATGATGTACTCGGGGTCTTCGGGGTCGATCCAGAAGGCGTGGTTGTCGGGGTGGACGTTGTTGCCGTAGTTGGCGATCTCGGTGAAGGTCTTGCCGCCGTCCTCCGACTTGCTGATGTAGGTGGAGATGTGGTAGACGCGGTTGGGGTTCTGCGGGTCCACGTAGATCTCCGCGTAGTAGAAGGGACGGTCGCCCACGTCTTTGGTGGTTACGAGGCTGTAGGTCTTCCCGCCGTCGGTGCTCTTGTAGAGCCCGTTCTCCTTGGCTTCCACGAGGGCGTAGACGATCTCGGGGTGGCTGGCGGAGATGGCCAGGCCGATGCGGCCGAGGTTCCCCTTGGGCAGTCCGTCCTTGGCGGTACGTCGCTTCCAGTTGTCGCCGCCGTCGTGGGAGACCCAGATGCCTGAGCCCGGTCCGCCGGAGTTAAAGAAGTCGGGGTCGCGGTCGAAGGTCCAGGTCGCGGCGATCAGTTTTTCCGGATTGGTGGGGTCCATCACCAGTTCCCCGATGCCGGTGCCTTCGTCGATGTAGAGTACCTTTTCCCAGCTGCGGCCGCCGTCGGTAGTGCGGTATACGCCGCGTTCCTCGTTGGGCACCCACATATTGCCGAGGGCGCCGACGTACACGATATCGGGGTTGGTGGGGTGCGGCAGGATGCGGTAGATGGCGCGGGTAGCTTCCAGCCCCATCATTTCCCAGGTGGTGCCGCCGTCGAGACTCCGGTAGATGCCGCCGCCGTAGTTGGCCGAGTTGCGGGGATTGCCCTCGCCGGTGCCGGCCCAGACGATGTTCGGGTTGGCGTCGCTGACGGCCACCGCGCCGATGCTCAGGTACTTCTCCCCGTCGAAGATCGGCTCGAAGCTCACGCCGCCGTTGGTGCTCTTCCACAGTCCGCCCGAGGCCGAGCCGGCGTAGATCATGTCCCTATCCTGGGGGTGCACGTCGATGGCGGTGATGCGGCCGGACATACCCGCGGGCCCCACGGCGCGGGGGGCCAGGGCTTTCCAGTAGGTTTCGTCGAGGTCCTGCGAAAGGAGCAGGGCGGGGCCGCAGGTGCAAAGGAGTATCGTAAGGAGCCGGGGGATCAGGTTCATAGGTCGGGACTAAGCGGGAAAGATAGGAGTTGTCGGGACATCGGATGTCCCGCACATAGGATGTGGCCCACATCCTATGTGCGCCGATGCCACGACTGCTTCTATTCGTGTTACTCCCCCTATTTTCCTGTACGAAAGAAGAACTGGCCACCCCCGACTCCACCCTGGGCACCTGGAGGCTTCGAAAGGTCTACACCGATCCTTGACCAGGAAGGTGAAGCGGAGACGGGACCCTATTCCCCCGGAAGACAGGAGATTCACCCCACCAGCTGCCAGCGGCCCGACGTTCGGTACCAATATTCCCTTTCCGGTTCGGAACGGACCATCTATTCCTGGTGCATTGAAGGCTGGGGGGAGCGGTATGTGAAGATCTGGGATTGACAGACAAAGGGTCCGTCCGCGCTAAATCGGTCGGACGGGCACCAGAGTAGGCTATGCACCTGCGGCCCCGCCGAAGAAAATAAAAATGGAATTGACCCGCTCTCAGGCACCGAATCTTAGGACGAAAAGAAATGGCCTTCCCGCTCAGCCCGACCGGTAAGTGCTCATCAACTTTGATTTTCCGGTGAACGTTATCAGTACCACCGTACTACCCCCTACCGTACTACCCGACTACCG
>JBGTHX010000501.1:0-6809 GCA_041746055.1 Lewinella sp.
CGTAAAGTTGCCGCCCTGGTCGGATGAAGAGCCCGATATCACCAAGCTGAAGGAACGGAACGTTTTCTCCGTACTCGTCAACGCCCAGAACCAGCTCCTCGTCCGCGACGAGCCGGCTCGCATCGGCGAACTGCGGGAACGCGCCAAGGAGTTCATCATGAACCCCAGCCGCCGCCCCGATCTCGCCGAAGGCCCTAAGAACGCCATCATCTCGCTCAAGAACGACCGCGGTACCGACTACGATACCTACCTGGCCGTCTACAACGAGTTGAAGGGCGCCTACGACGAACTATGGGACGAACTTTCCCAGCGCCGCTACGGCGAGCCCTACAGCGAGGAAATGCCGTTCGCCCAGCGCAAGGCCATCCGCGACGAGATCCCCATGGTATTGTCCGAAGCCGAACCCACCAACTTTGGTGAAGAAAATTAGGTTTAACCGGCGGGTCGGTCGCTTCTGCAGACCGACCCGCTTTTTTATCTGATCCCCACCAATTCCGGTGCTCCCGGCATCTTCCCAGCAGCATCCGAATCCAACATATAATCTACTATGTCAAAGTTCAGCAAAAAGCGCGGTAAGGCATCCCCCGCGATCTCGACGGCCTCCCTGCCCGATATCATTTTCATGCTTCTCTTCTTCTTTATGATGGTAACGGTACTCCGGGACTCCGACCTGAAACTCCAGGTCAATACCCCCGAAGCCACCCAGCTCACCAAACTCGACGAGAAGTCCCTGGTCAACTACATCTACGTAGGACGCCCCACCCAGCAGTACCAGTCCGTGTACGGCACCTCCCCCCGTATCCAGCTGGGCGACAAGATCTCCACCGTGGACGACATCCCGCTCTTCCTCGAGCAGCACAAGGTGAAGCTCCCCGAAGCCAAGCGCTCGCGCATCACCTCCTCCCTCCGCGTAGACGGTGAAGTGACCATGGGTATCGTCCAGGACGTCAAGACCAAACTCCGCAAGAGCAATCAGCTCAAGATCAACTACAGCGCCGGCAACCGCACCGAGGAGCTCAACTAGAGCCTTTTTCCAAACCGCCGGACCTACAACGCCGCTTCTCCCGTCCGGGGGAAGCGGCGTTGTCGTTTGGTAGGACCCGGCGCCATACCCCGCTGTCTATTTCCTTGCCGGCACGACAGGGTCCGGCCGAAAACGAAAAACCCCCTGCACGGCTGCGCAGGGGGTTTATTCATGAAAACCAGGATAGGGTACGCGGGAGGCTTACCGGGCCGAACCCGGGGTAGACATGGCATCCGGATTTAGAATCGCCTCGTCCGCGGGTACTTCGTGGGCTCTGTTCCGCATGTAGAAGTACAGTCCGGCGAAGAGCACGATCAGGATGATAGGGAACCACATCATCGTTGACAGAGTGGCCTGTCCGGCGATGATGTCGGCGTCCGCGCCAGTAGCGCCGGCGATCTCCGCCTGGGCCTTCGCGTCGTCGAGCC
The DNA here is from genome assembly GCA_041746055.1 of Lewinella sp. GTDB lineage: Bacteria > Bacteroidota > Bacteroidia > Chitinophagales > Saprospiraceae > Neolewinella. The sequence continues at coordinate 1,453 of JBGTHX010000501.1, forward strand.
AACCGCCGATAATGGGGTTCCAGATCACGAGAGCAAGCATGCCGGCTCCGCCAACAAGTGACATACCGAGTGCACCGGTCTGCGGGATATATTCCCCCACAAACCCGATCATAGTGGGCCAGAAGTAGCAAATGCCTACGGCGAATACGATAGCGGCGAAGTACACCATGTCACCGGTAAGCGTGCTGAGTAGGTAGATGCCCACCGTAGAGAGCACCGCGCTGATCAACAGTACGCCCGTCGGATTCAATCTATGCACCACGGGACCGGCGAAGAAACGACCGACAGCCATCAGGCCGGTCACCAATGCGAGCACGATCATGGGGCTGGCACCGCTGGCACCGAGGATCTTTTCCACCCACTGGGTAGTACTGAATTCCGTCGTTGCAGTAAGCGTCATGCAGAGTACGATAAACAGGAAGAGCGGATTAGCGAGGCTCCGGATATTTTCCTGGGTGTCCTTGCTGATGGCATGCGCCCGCGGGAATTCCTGGCCGAAGATGAGGATGGCGTAGATCACGGTAGGTACGAACATCGTGGCAATGAGGCCCTGCCAGCCCAGTGCCTCACCAAAGAAGCGAGCGATCAGGGAGCCGATTACGATACCGCCGGGGAACCACACGTGGAACCGGTTAAGCATCTGGGTCTTTTTCTCGGGGTACATATCCGCGACCATGGGGTTGCAGGCGGCCTCGACCGAGCCGTTGGCGAAACCGATGAAGAAGGTGGAAATGATGAGACCCCAAAAGCCACCGGCGGTGATGGTGAGCACCAAGCCCAGCAAGTGGCAGACGAAGGCCGTCCAGAGCATATTCCGGGGGCCGATGCGGTTGTAAAGTAGGCCGCCAATCACCATAGCGATGGGGAAGCCTAGGAAGGCCATACTATTTACCCAACCGAGCTGGGGGCCGGTGAGCGCGAAGGTTTGACCGAGTTCGGTCAGAATACCGGCTCGAATCGCAAACGTCATCGACGTTACAACCAGCGATACACAAGCCGCCAGGAAAAGTCGGTCCCGGTTGGCCGGAATGCCAGACACAGTGGCCGCCTGGTTTGAATCAACGTACATAATCGAAGCGTTAAGTTGGGTGGTTAATTATTTAGAATCCAGTTCCCGGATCCGCACGTTGCGGAACCACACGGGATCTCCGTGGTCCTGCAGGGCGATCTTTCCGGAGGTGTAGGTACCGAAGGCGTCCCAGTCCTTAAACTTGGAGCCGGCGATCATCGCATCCCAATCGGAACCGGTATTGGCGTAGGAAACGACCATCTCGCCGTTTTGCCACTGCTCTACCCGGCCTTCGGTAACGACGAGGCGCACCTGGTTCCATTCTCCGGCGGGGTTTACGTTCTCCGGCGTGCCGGTTTGCAGGTCGTACAGGTCGCCGGCGCGGTGCTTCGGGATCTTGGCGTCGGGATGGCAGGCGTTGTCCACGATCTGCATTTCGGGGCCCGTCATGTAGGAGGCACCCTGTTTGTCTTCCTCGTTCACGTTGTAAATGATGCCGCTGTTGCCGCACTCGCCGATCATCCACTCCAGCTCCAGCTCGTAATTGCTATAGCTGTCGTTGGTGGTGAGGTCGCCGCCGCCTTCCACGCCGTGCTCACCTTTTTTGCTGGTGTCGAGGTAGATGGCTCCATCTTTATCGACCTTCCAGGCGCTGCCCACCTTGTCCGAGCCGTAGGAGTGCCAGGCATCGAGGTTGCCGTTGGGGGTGAGGTCGGTCCATTCGCCGCTGCCTTCCAGCATGGGTTCACCCGAGGAGGTCATATCCATGGAGGGATCGGAGGAGGAGTCGTCGGCCGTGGCGCGCTGTGATCCGCCGCAGGCCGTAAGGAATACCGGGAGCAGAAGCGGGAGGAAATTTTTGAGTCGCATGATAGATTTTTGGTGTTGTAAGGTAAGGTGCAGGTCCGAAATTGTAAAACCTGGCTATTTCGATTTACCTGCCCAGGACGGACCGGTACGCCGCGTCCAGTTGCCGGGCCGTAACGTCGCTGCGGTAGTGCTCGGTGACGAAGGCCGCCCCGCCCCGTCCGAGGCGGACGCGCAGCTCAGCGTCCTCCACCAGGCGTACGATGGCATCCTTGAGGGCGCCCTCGTCGCGGGGTGGCACCACCAGCGCCGTCTCTCCGTCCACCGCCAGCCCCCGGTTGCCGGGAATGTCGGTCAGGATGGTGGGGCGCCCGAGAAACATGCTCTCCAGCAGCACCTTACTGAGTCCCTCGCCCTTGATACTTGGCAGAAGGCTGATGTCGGAGGCGGCCAGCAGATTAAGGGCGTCACCGCGCCAGCCGGTGAAGGTGTAGTCCTCATCGTCGTGATAGGGGCTGTCCGCCAAACCGGCGCGCAGGTCGTTGTTGGCGTCGAGCCCGCGGCCGACGAACAGGAAGTGCAGCGGCAGGTCGGCAGGTAACTGACGAATGGCCAGCCCGAGGAATTCCATGCCCTTCATGCTGCGGGCGTTAGCGACCACCGTAATCACGAGCCGGTCTGCGGGTATGTCGAAGTCCGCCCGGAGGTCGGTCGGCTGTACGTCTGCGTACCAGGCAGGGTCGTGGCCCTTGCCCACCACTACCGTTTTCCGGGCGTCGAAGAACAGTTGGGCGTCCAGGTCGTCCTTCACGGCCTGGCTTACACAGGTGATCATGTCTACCCGGGGCGAGAGGTGCTTCAGGTAAGCGCTCGGGTCCCACCAGTGGACATTGCCGACATACCCCCGGTAAGTGAGCACTTTGCCCGGCCAACCCCGCGCGGCACGTACGCCCGTGGCAATAGCCTGGCTGTTGAATAGGTGCACGATGTCGTAGCCGCCTTCCTCGAGCTCCCGCCGCAGGATGTCGCGTTCTCCCCGGTCGAATTTCTTCCGGGGATGCCAGTCGATGATCCGCACCCCTCCCGCCTCCATTTTCTCCAGATAGGTGGCTCCCTCGCGGAGGGTCATCAGGGTTATCCGGTAGTCGTAGCGTTGCATCAGTTCGATGAACCAGCGCCCTTCCGGCCGGACGGCGTTGAGGCTATCGCGGTAATCGGATACGACGAGGAGGGAAACGGGCATGCAATGGGCGACTTGGGCGGGCGCAATATAGTATCGCCTGACCGGCGATCACCATGGTCCGGTCGCTGACGTCCTCATCGCGCGTCCAGGCCGAAGGGGGTGGTGGTCAATTTCTCGTTGATGGAAGTATCCCAAATCCTTCGGTTCTCGGCTACCATGTCGGGCGTTACGTAGCCGCGATCGTGATCGAGATGGACGCAGATCGCGGAATAGCGTATTTGTACGGCATTGATTCCCGCGTTCTTCAACCGTACGCCGAATTCCCGGTCCTCGCCCCCGTACTTCATCCGCGTGTCGAATCCGTTGGCGGCCACGATATGCTCTTTCCAGGTACTCGCGTTGTGGCCGTTCCAGGTCGGGTGCGTGGGCGTGATGGCATTGAGCGCACGGGCAAGCCAGTATTGCTGCGTCAGTTTAAGGTCTTTGATTCGGTTTGCGGGGTGGCCGTTCCGCCGTAGCCAACGTAGATCGAAGCACCTTTGCCGGGCGATATCCTCGCCGGAAATTTGCTGGCTGAGCTGTCTTCCCAGCTTATAGTACCCCCCGGATAAAAACGCGCGGGGCCGGCGCAGCCGCAGGTGAGTCTCGACGAAATCTTGCCGGAAAACGCAGTCGCCGTCGCTGAAGATGAGATAGTTGGAGCGTGAGGCAAGGACCGCCTTGTTCAATATTTCCGTTTTCCGGAAGCCCCGATCTTCGTGCCAGACGTGCCGGAGGGCCAAACTGCCGGATCGGTCAATGGATGCGATCAATTGACCGGTTTCGCTTCCCGAACCGTCGTCCGCGACGATCACCTCAAAATTGTCGGCCGTCTGGGACTCCAGGGACAGCAGCGATTTCCGAAGCCATTCGGCGCTGTTGTAGGTAGAGAGTATAACAGATGCTTCAAACATGCGATACGCCAGCCGCTACGGCGGGATTGGGGCGCAAAATAAGTACGCCGTCGTAATTCTTGGCCCGGGACGATTGGGTCCACCTTCCCGGAAAGGGAAACTCAGATCAGGCTTTCCCCATTCGCGTCGGTGGTGAGCACCTCGCTGAAGTAATCGAAGAAAGGGCGTAGACCGAGCAATACTTCTTCCGCCCGGTCGATGAAGGCGGGGTCGAGCACCTCGGCTTCGGTGAAGGTGCGGGAGGCATAGAACTGCTTGTAGCGCAACAGGTCGATGGCGGGATGATCCCGCTCGAATCCCTGCGGCGCGGTCTTGAGTTGTTCCCCGCGAAGTTGCCCGAACCGCCGGCGGAAGTCCTCCGCTCCTAAGATGGAGCGCATGGCACCCGCGTCCCCGCCCAGCTGCTCGCGGATGCGTTTCAGGTCGTCGCGCTCGATACCGTAGAAGCCGCCACCTATCACGTTGTCCGCGGGTGAGAAACTGAAGTAGTAGCCTCCCCGGCGCTGCCGCCCGTCGCGGGTGTAGCTGCCCGCTATATTGGTTTTATACGGCTGCTTGTTCTTGCTGAAACGCACGTCCCGGTAGATCCGGAACAGCGACTTTTTCCCGTTCTCCGTACTGATCACGTCCGTCTTCCGGAGCCGTTCCAGCAGCTCATGGGAAAATTCGGCCACGTTACCACGCGCGGCCTCGTAGGCCTGCTTATTCGCATTGAACCAGTCGCGGTCGTTGTGGGCGGCCAGGTCGCGGAGGAAGGCGTAGGTGTGGGGCTTGATTTTTGCCATGGGGCGAAGGTAGGGGGGGAGGGGGTAGCATGTAGCTTGTAGCATACAGCATTCGGGGCGCCTACCGCCTATAAGCTACATGCTACTAGCTACCTACCTTTACCCCATGAGTTCCTTCCGCCGCCTACTACGCTACCTCGGCAACTACCGCGGCCTGGTCGCCCTGGCCATCGCCTGCACCGTGCTGACGGCGGTATTTACGGTGGTCTCCATCCCGATCTTTCAGCCCTTCTTCAATCTCCTGTTCGAGCAGACGGAGCCGGTGACCGTCGCGCCCGATCACGTGCGCTCGCTGGACGAACTGGAGCAGTACGGCGGCTACGTAGTGACGCAGTGGATCGCCGAGCAGGGGCGCGAGAATGCGCTGCTGTACGTCTGCGGACTCATCCTGTTGTCCTTCCTGCTCAAGAATATCTTCCGCTACCTGGCGCTCTTCTTCATGTCGCCGGTGCGCAACGGCATCATCCGCGACCTGCGCAATGAGCTCTACACCCACCTGCTGCACCTGCCGCTCGGCTACTTTACCGAGGAGCGCAAGGGGAACCTGCTCAGCCGCATTACCGGAGACGTGCAGGAGGTGGAAAGCAGTATCCTCAACGTGCTGGAGGCCATCTTCCGGG
>JBGTHX010000502.1:0-6055 GCA_041746055.1 Lewinella sp.
CGAGGCCTACCCGGCTGTCTACCAGCGGGAAAGCGTATTCCGACCGTTGCCGGATACTATCCGGGGCGGCCAGATCATCCACGAAACCCGTGCAGCCCGCGGCGGACAGCGCGAACAGACCGAGAAGTAAAAGCTTTTCCATAGGCGAAAGGTGTATTTTCTAGGCCGGGAACGGACGGCGGGGTCGCAGGTGCAAAGCAGGCGAACCGGGCGCAAGGTTCGTTTGGACCCCGGTCGGGAATTTCCTACCTTCCTACTAACCGTCACCGATCTCAACACCTGCGCCATGAATACCGCCCGCTTCACCGCCCTGCACCTGAGTCATCTGGCGGACCAGGCGGAGCGATTCATGCTGACGACCTATGAACGTCTGCCCCGGGCGCTGGTATTGCACAACGACAGCTGGGCGCTCTCGCTGGCGGCCCATTCCCTCGAGATCGCCCTGCGCCGCCCCGGCGTATCTCCGGACCTGCCGCCCCTGGCCCGTACCGTAGCCCTGCTGGAAGCGTGCCGCCACTGGGGCAGCGACAGCGAGTTGCGCAGCCTGAAGGAAGTGGCCCGCGACTTCCGCGAGTGGACCGGCCCCGACTACGTCAACCTGCAACTCACCCTCTCCACCGTCCTGCCCGACGGCAATTCCGGGCTGCGCACCGAAGTGGCCGACGTGCTTTACGACGCCCAGCTCGCCCAGCGGCTCCTCAGCGGCCCGGAAGGCGCCGAACTGATGTGGCTGGAGAACCGCTATGCCCTCGACAGCGGCATCGGCCCCCGCCGGCAGATGAACCGAACCGATGCCCTGGCCCACTACCTGGACGAACTGCGGCTGGCCCGCTTCCGGGACGGGGAGCTCCGCCGCCGCTACCAGCATACGCACAGTGCCGTACTGCTGGACCTGCAGAAGCTGGTGGACCGCCTGGAAAAAAAGAAGCCCCGCTCCCTGCCCCTGGAAGGGGAGGCTACGGGGGCACTGCGCTCCCTGGAGCAGGGCCCCACCCGGCAGGCTACCCAGACCTATTTCCGTACCACCTTCCGCAACCACATCCAGATGAAGCGGATGACCGACCAGAAGGCGGCCATCATGGTGAGTGTGAACGCGCTGCTCGTCGGTGCCCTGCTCACCTTCGTGGGTTACCGCAACTGGGCGCAGACGCGCCCTGAAATCCTCCTGCCGGTGGTCGTGTTCGTGGTGTGTAGCCTGACGAGCCTGGTGTATGCCATCGTGGCCTCCCGCCCGCATACGCGACGCGGGGAAGAGGACAACCTGGCCTTCTACGGCACCATCAGTAAACTGGGACGCAAGGAATTCACGAAGCGGATGGAGGCCACGCTGCTCGACCCGGATGCCCTATACGGCAATCTTATCCATGACCTGCACGGGCTGGGCGGAGCGATCGACCGCAAGTATAAGTTGCTGAAGAGATCCTACAACATCTTCCTCACCGGCCTGGCCGTGAGCGTATTGCTGATGGCGGCGATCGTTTTCCTTTTCTGAAGATATCCTAATCGGACGGCTGATTTTCCTCATCCTGGCCGGCTTCCAGGGCGGCCTTCTCCTCCTTACGCTTGCTCACCTTATTCAACAGAATAGCTGCCTTGATGAGGAAATCGTCATGGAACATTGTGTACTCGTTGAAGACCATCAGCAGGCGGGCGGCGTCGAACGCGGCCGTTCCGGGGATGATCTGCCGGGCGGCGATGGGGTGCAACCAGTATTCCTGATTGTTGGAGCGCAGGTAGGAGCGGTCGGTGTTGAAGTTGATGACCCGGGCGAGCTTGTTGAGACTGAAGAGGTAGTCGGTCTCCCGGTTAAGGTCCTTCTGGATATCGATGATATTCGTGTAATCGAAGCGCACGCCGCTCCGCTCACAGAGGAAGATGTCGCGCCGGCCGTCGAAGACGATCATGTCCTGGAACCGGTACTTGTGCAGGTTCTTGTTGAGGAAGTTGCGGATGGCATTCTTCGTCGACCGCAGGTTGCGAAAGGCGTACTGCAGGTCGTTTTCGCTGAGGCGGAAGTCGTCGTGGTAGGGGAAACGGCGGTTGGTCCGCATATTGAGTACTTCGCGCACCCGGCGGGTGGTGTGACCGAGTTCATCGGTTTCGGCGTAGACGTCGACGATGTCCACGTTGGCCTGATTGATCCAGCTTTCGAGAAATATCTTATTGGACCCCCGTTCAAAAACCAGAAGGGCGATTTCGCTGATTGCGTAGAAGTTGGGGTAGCCGCCGTATATATTCCCGTACTTAAGCTCTAAAAAGGCGATGTTTTCGTTCACGGTGGAGGTTAATTCAGTCAACAAAGTGTTTCCCGTAGCAGATAAAAGGCTCTAGGTAAGGCAAATTCAAAGATAGGCTTTTCCTTAGAAAAGGGCTGACACCACATATCGTTCGGATTTGCACCCAAACCGCACTGGTAATCAGTTTACAGCCCTGTTCGGGGGGATGAAACCAGGAGGTTTCTTAACAATTTCACCGGGGGGATTATTGCAGGGCCCTGGCACTAGCTCCAGAGCTCCGGAAGAAAGTGGCCGTTCTCGTAGATGATTTCACCGTCGGCGTACACCCGGCCACCGTCGCGCATGTTAGCGATCATGTCCCAGTGTACCGCGCTTTCGTTCTTGCCTCCGGCTTGGGCGTAACTCTGGCCGATAGCCAGGTGCACGGTGCCGCCGATCTTCTCGTCGAAGAGAATTTGCTTGCTGAAGCGGTCGATGTCGTAGTTCGTGCCGATCGCCGCTTCCCCGAAGCGGCGGGTCCCGGGGATGGCAAAAGTATCATCCAGCACCTGCTGCCCGCTCTCGGCCTTCCACGACTGGACCTCGCCGTAGCTCACCTCCAGGGTGACGCCCCGCACTTCTTCGCCGTTCCGGATGGCGGGGTAGTCAAAGTGGATGTGTCCGTTCACCGAGTGCTCTTCCGGACTGGTGTATACCTCCCCGCTAGGCATATTGGTCTGCCCGTCGCTGTTGATCCAGGTACGGCCGTTGGTGGTAAAGGAGATATCGCTGCGCCCGTTCACGTAGCGGAAGGTGGTGCAGGCGTTGAGGTGGTCCACCACGCGCTGCTGCCGCTGCCGTACCCCAAGCCAGGCGGCGCGGGGGTCTTCCTGATCGAGCTTACAGGCCCGGAATACGAAGTCGCTGTACTCCTCCAGGCTCATACCGGCCTCCTCCGCCAGGGCCTCGGTGGGGTAGATGCACAGGCTGCGCTTCAGCCGCCGGTCGGCGGTACGGGCGAAGTAGGCCGTGTGCATCGGCTGGAAGGCCTGGCGGCGGGCTTCCCGCAGTTCTTGCGCGGCTTCGGGCTCCCGCAGGTTGAAGGGGGCCATAATATTGAGGTAGGCCTCGAATTCGTGGATCGCCTTGTTGTGCAGGGTGGGCAGGTAGGCGAATTGCTCGGGACTTCCGTAGTCGCGCAGTGCCTCACCCTGTCCGCGGGTAGCCAGGGAAAATTCACAGTGGCCGCCGGCCTTCAGGCTTTCCCGGTAGATGGCCGTGACCAGCGGCTCCGCTAAAGTGGTCGAATTGACGAAGAGCCGCTCACCCGGCTGTAGGCTCACGCAGTAATTGACGAGCAGGTGAGCATATTTATCTATGTAATCTGAGGAAGGCATTAGCGGGCCGTTTTGGGGAGGATGAGCTTTGCGTTAAAGGTCATGGCCCACCGGTATTGTTTAGCTCACCCGACTACCCGACTATGACCTTCTTAACCGCTGCCTGGAGAAAGGTGGCCTTTGCCGACTATCCCGTTGAAGATGATGTCTTGCGCGACTTCCTTCCCATGGTTCGCTGACGTCCGCTTCGAGGAGGGGAAGCCTCGCTTTTACGTCCGGCGGAAAGTTGACGGCAACTGGCGACGCGGCGAGGCTTACGGGCCCCGCTTCGCCTACTACTCACCACTGCTTAGCGATGTACGGGTAAGTTTGCTGGTACTCCTGCTTTACCATGTCGGTGAGCCGCTCGCGTAGGGCGTCGATATTTTCCTTGGTGTGGGCGCTGACGAGCATGGCCTCCTGCCCGAATTCGGCCTTCAGGCCCCGGGCCAGATCGGTTTCGACCTCCTCCTGTCCGGAGGCATCGAGGTACATATCGTAGTTGCGCTCCCGGAAGAGGTCGATCTTGTTGAAGACGAGCAGGGTCGGCTTGTCCTGGCAGTTCATCTCCTTCAGCAGGCCCTGCACGGTACGGATCTGGTCGTCGTATTGCGGGTGGGCAACGTCTACCACATGCAGCAGGATGTCGCTCTCCTTCACCTCATCCAGCGTGGAGCGGAAGGACTCGATCAGGTGGTGTGGCAGTTTGCGGATGAAGCCGACCGTATCGGTCAGCAGGAAGGGGATACCCTCGTAGGCCACCTTGCGCACGGTGGTGTCGAGGGTAGCGAAGAGTTTGTCCTCGGCGAAGACGTCGCTCTTGGTGAGCAGGTTCATGAGCGTGGATTTGCCCACGTTGGTGTACCCCACCAGTGCCACGCGCACCATGGCGTCGCGGCCCTTGCGGCGGGTTTCGGCCTGCTTGTCGATCTTTTCCAGGTCCTTTTTGAGCTTGGAGATCTTGTCGCGGACGATCCGGCGGTCCGTCTCGATCTCCGTCTCACCCGGACCGCGCATTCCGATACCACCCCGCTGCCGCTCCAAGTGCGTCCAGAGGCCGCGCAGGCGGGGCAGCAGGTACTGCATCTGGGCCAGTTCTACCTGGGTCTTGGCCTGGGCGGTCTGGGCGCGGCGGGCGAAGATGTCAAGGATGAGGGTAGAGCGGTCGATGATTTTGACCTTCATCTGCTCCTCCAGGATATTCACCTGCTTGCCGCTGAGGTCGTCGTCGAAGATGACCATTGATACGTCTTCGTGCTGGTCCACGTAGTCGGCGATCTCCTGCGCTTTACCGCTGCCGACGAAGGTGCGGTTATCGGGATGATCGAGTTTTTGCACGAATCGTTTCACCGTCTTGGCACCCGCGGTCTCCGCCAGAAACTCAAGCTCATCGAGGTGCTCGGATACGAGTTCTTCCGTCTGGTCGCGCAGGATCACCCCCACCACGACGGCGTACTCGGTCTCTTCCGCCAATCCACTGGCCTTCTGGCCTACATTCCATTCATTCGCCATAGGTTTAAGTAACCCAGCGGTTACGCGATAAGTTGCCCGTACAACGCGGTCTCCGACCGCGATGTCACCTACACAGAGTTGCACGGAGCAGGCATCCATACGCTCCACGGCTATTGTAGAAATACCGGCCTGCGTACATTTCATCCCCCAGTCCCCAATCCCCAGCCCCAGTGTTTCCCCGGATCTTCGAATACCACCGCACCATCAACGACCGCCTGCTCTACGAGCTCGACAGCCATGGTCACCAACTTCCCGAGCGGAGCTACCCCCTGTTCTGCCATGTGTTGAACGCCCACCAGATATGGAACGCCCGCATCCTCAACCGGCCACCCTTTGGCCTCAGTGACGTGCACGCCTACGAGGAATGCACCACCATCAACCACGATAACTACCGGGACACCCTGTCCATCCTCGACCGGTTCGATCTGGGCCGGGAGATCACCTATTTCACTACCCGCGGCGACCGGTTCATCAGTAGCGTGCAGGACATTCTCTTCCACGTCGCCAATCATACCACCCACCATCGCGGCCAAATCATCGCCGACTTCCGCGCCGCCGGACTCGAGCCCATCAAGACGGATTACATTTTTTACCGGAGAGACTGATCTGTCTGTGGCGGGCGGCGGCGCGCGGGTGCGGGGGAACTTCCCAAATACATGGGGTGAGCAGGGAAGAGACGGTGGAATACAAGTATTTCAGTACGGATAAGTGGAATGGGGCCTAAATCCATGAAACTCGTAGCTTGATGTCCATTCGCCCTGCAAGAATCGGACGACCCACACATCGAACCCTCCTAAGCCCTACGCGGAGCGGACGATGCTGCGGATCAGTCCGCGAAAACCAAAAGGACGCAGGATAGCGGTCCACCACGAAATGGAATTGAGTATGCGATACCTAACCAGTCTGATAGGAATGTTGACTCTGGCCGGTCTCGGGGCACAGCAATTGCCC
>JBGTHX010000503.1:0-5413 GCA_041746055.1 Lewinella sp.
ACCTCGCCGAGATCGGCCGCAGTGCCGCCCAGGTAGGGCGCGTGGCCACCGAAGGCATCAACTTCCTGCCGGTGCGCGGCCCCTTCGCCCGCGGCATCCTGGTGACCGCCTACCTCGCTACCGACCGTCCGGAGGAGGAGCTGCGGCAACGCTTCCGCGATTTCTACGCCGGTGCCGCCTTCACCCACGTCACCGACGAGCCGATCAACCTCAAGCAGGTGGTAAATACCAATAAGGGACTGGTGCACGTGGAGAAGCACGGCGATAAGGTGCTGGTCACCACCGCCATCGACAACCTCCTGAAGGGTGCCAGCGGACAGGCCGTGCAGAACATGAACCTGGCACTCGGGCTGGAAGAGAAGGTGGGGCTCAACCTCAAGGCAAGCATGTTCTAAACCCACCCGAGCGCAGCGAGGGACACCATGGCAACCCCCTTAACCCCTTAACCCCCTGCCCCCATAACCCCTTAACTATGCAACTCTTCGACGTCTACTCCCTATATCCCATCGAGCCGGTCCGCGGCGAAGGGGCTTACGTGTACACGGAGGACGGAAGCAGGTACCTGGACTTTTACGGGGGGCACGCCGTGATCAGCATCGGCCACGCGCACCCGCACTACGTGAAGCTGATCTCGGAGCAGGTGGCCAAACTGGGCTTTTACAGCAATAGCGTGGAGAACCCCCTGCAGCGGGAACTGGCCGAGAAGCTGGGCCGGCAGTCGGGGATGGATGACTTCGGTCTCTTCCTGGTGAGCAGCGGCGCGGAGGCCAACGAGAATGCCCTCAAGCTGGCGAGCTTCCAGACCGGCCGCTCGCGCATCATCGCTTTCAAGGGGGGCTTCCACGGGCGCACTTCAGCGGCGGTGAACGCTACCGACAACGAAGCCATCAAGGCCCCGATCAACCGGAACTATCCCGTCACCTTTCTGAATATCAACGACCTCGAGAGCCTCGAGCGCGAACTGGGGAAGGGGGACGTGGCCGCCGTCATTATCGAGGGGATCCAAGGCATCGGGGGCATCCACATTCCGGATACGGACTACCTGGAAGCCCTGCCGGACCTCTGCCACGCCAACGGGGCGCTGCTGATCCTGGACGAGGTGCAGTCGGGCTACGGCCGCAGTGGTAAATTCTTCGCCTTCCAGCATAGCCGGGTACGGCCCGACATCGTGACCATGGCCAAGGGGATGGGCAACGGCTTCCCGATCGGGGGCGTGCTGATCGCTCCGGAGATCCCGGCGAAGTCAGGTATGCTCGGCACCACCTTCGGGGGCAGCCACCTGGCCTGCGCGGCCGGCATCGCGGTGCTCGACGTGCTGGAGGAGGAGCAATTGCTCAATAAGGCCACGGAGTTGGGCGACTACCTGAAGTCGGAGCTCAGCGCCCTCGGCCTCTTCCGGGAGGTACGCGGCCACGGCCTGATGATCGGCCTGGAGATGGACGAACCCATCGGAGCGCTGCGGAAGAAACTGCTCTTCGAGCACCATGTATTCACCGGATCTGCCAAGGACCCCAATACCATCCGGCTGTTGCCGCCGCTGAACGTGACGCGGGAGCAGTGCGATGCGGCCATCGGAGCCTTCCGGGCGGCGTTTGGATTGGACCGGATCCCCACCTCCGGTCGGGCCTTCATATAAACCGGACCGGAGGTTCCGATCCAGCCGGACCGGAGGTCCGGATCCAACAAGCAACTATGAAAAACTTCCTCTCCGTACACGACGCCGGCCCGATCGCCACCCTGATCGACCGGGCGCGGGCCATCAAAGCCGACCCCTTTGTCCACGAGCACACCGGGCGGCACAAAACGCTGATCAACCTCTTCTTCAATCCGAGTCTGCGCACCCGCCTCAGCACGGAGAAGGCCGGTACCACCCTCGGCTTCCAGGTGATCACCATGGATATGGCCGGCGGCTGGAAGCTGGAGTTCGAGGACGGGGTAGTAATGGACCTGGACCGCGCGGAGCACGTGCGGGAGGCGGCGGGCGTACTGAGCCAGTACTGCGACATCCTGGCGGTACGCTCCTTCCCCGGTCTGGAAGACCGGGCGGCCGACTACGAGGACCGCATCATCAACGCCTTCGTCAAGTACGCCACGGTGCCGGTGGTGAGCCTGGAGTCGGCCATCCGCCACCCCCTGCAGAGCCTGGCCGACTGTGTCACGATCTCCGAGCACCGCCGTAGCGTGCGCCCGCGGGTGGTCCTTACCTGGGCCCCGCATCCCCGCAAGCTGCCGCAGGCGGTCGCCAATAGTTTCGCCGAGTGGATGGTGAACTGGGGGGAGGTGGACCTCGTGATCGCCAATCCGGAAGGCTTCGACCTGGCGCCGGAGTTTACGGCGGGCGCGGAAGTGACGCACGACCAAGCCGCCGCCCTGCGCGGCGCGGAATTCGTGTACGCGAAGAACTGGTCGGCTTACGAAAACTACGGGGCCACGACCGACCTGCCCGGCTGGATCGTCGACGCGCGCAAGATGGCGCTGACCGACAACGCCCACTTTATGCACTGCCTGCCCGTACGACGCAATGTGATCGTCTCCGATGGCGTATTAAACAGCGACCGCTCCCTCGTGCTGCAGCAGGCCAACAACCGCACCTGGGCCGCCGCGGCCGTGTTGGAGGCACTGGCGGGATGAGTGACCCTCAGCAACGGCCGGATTGTTAATGGTACCTTGTACCACGTAAATGGTAAATCGATATGGCCCGCCAGCTCCTAGAAACAGAACAGAAAGCCCTGGAAATCAACCTGAATGCCAAGATCTATGGCACCTTCGCCGAGATCGGGGCCGGACAGGAGGTAGCGCGGCATTTTTTTCAGGTAGGGGCGGCAGCCGGCACCATCGCCAAAACCATGAGCGCCTACGATAAGGTGTACTCCGACCAGATCTACGGCGTGGAACCCAGCGGCCGCTACGTGTGCGAGAGCCGCATCCACAAGATGATCGACCACGAGTACGACCTGATGGTGGACCGGCTCCGGCACGACCGGCCGGAAACCAACTTCTTCGTGTTCGCCGATACCGTAGCCGCCATTAATTACACCCGCACCATCCGCGGTAATGGCTGGCTGGGCCTACGCTTCGAGCTGTCGCCCAACGGTGGCGCCAATGACCTGCTCCTCCACGCCCGCATGCTCGACAACGACAACCAGCTGCAGCAGCAGGCGATCGGTATCCTGGGGGTGAATATGATCTACGGGGCCTACCAGCTTCACGACGACCCGGAATCCCTGGTGGAAAGCCTGCTCGACGGACTCAAGGGCCGCATCGCCATCGACATGATCGTGCTGAGCGGAGCGGACTTCTCCGTCGACAACCGCCTCCTCAGCCTCTGGCTGGTGAAGCACGGCCTCACCGACATCACCATGTTCGACCCCCGTGGCCGCAGTATCCACCCCAGCGAGTTCCTGTATAAAAAGGCCGTGATGGTGGTCCGGGGCAGCTTCCGCCCGACCACGCTGGTCAACGCGGATATGCTCGAGTCGGGCTACCGGCAATTCCGCTCCGAGGAGCACATCGACCCCTCCACCAGCTTTCTGCTCACCGAGCTCACCCTCGACAACCTCCAGCACAGCTCGGAGATGAACGAGCGCGACTACCTGCACCGGGCCACCCTGCTCAACGCTATGGGGCAGACGGTCATCATCAGCAATTATAACCGCTACGGGGACCTGATCGAGTACTTGTCGCTCTACAAGGTGTCGCCCCTGGGTATCGTGGTGGGCGTCAACGACCTGCTACAACTGATCAGCGACAAGTACTACGCCAATCAGGACGGCCGTCTCCTGGCCGCCTTCGGTGAGATCTTCACCCGCAACGTGAAGCTCTACGTGTACCCCGCCCAGCAGGAGGGAAGTGCCGACCTCATGACGGCCGAGAACGTGCCGATCCCCGAGGGCGTCAAGTTCCTCTACCGCCACCTCCTCGACAGCGGCCAGATCGTCGACATCGAAAAATTCAACCCCGATATCCTCCATATCTACTCCCGCAACGTACTGGATATGATCCGCGCCGGCGAGGACGGGTGGGAGAAGATGGTGCCGGACCGCGTGGCCAAACTGGTCAAGGAGGATTGCCTTTTCGAGTACCCCAGCGAGAAGCTGGAGTTTGAGTATTGAGGTACGGGAGCAACCAAACCTGCGGCCCGATTGTAAATACCATAAGCCTCAACTACCAAAACTAGAAACTATGTATCCCGTCGAGCTCACGATCCCGATGTCAAAGGATTTGACCAATTTCGGATTCGAATCCCTGAATACCGCCACCGAAGTAGATGCCGCCCTCGGCCAGGAGGAGGGTACCGCCCTGCTAGTGGTCAATTCCGTCTGCGGTTGCGCCGCCGCCAATGCCCGTCCCGGGGCCAAGCTGGCCGCACAGCACGAAAACAAGCCCGACCGCCTGTACACCGTATTCGCTGGCGTGGACCGTGAGGCTACCGCCCAGGCCCGCGAGCACCTGCTGCCGTACCCTCCGAGCAGCCCCAGCATCGCCCTGTTCAAGGACGGTAAGCTGGTCCACTTCCTGGAGCGCCACCACATCGAGGGCCGGCCCGCGGAGGTGATCGCCCAGAACCTCAAGATGGCCTTCGACCGCTACTGCGCGTAAGCCACCGTAAGAAAGCTTTAACGCCCCGTGGATGTACTTTCACGGGGCGTTTCTTGTTTACCGATGAACTGCGCCCCCTAAAATCCTACGCTTTGTCCTATCTCTTCGGTTTGCTGTCCCTTTGGTTCCTCCCCTTCGCGCCCCAGAGCGTGAGCGTGGAGGTGGTCACCTCCACCGCCGGGGGACGGGTCTACGTCGCCGCCTACGATAGCGCGGACGGCTTCGAGAACCAGGAATTCGTCAGCAACGCCAGTACCCAGCTTTCCGGTCAGTCGGTCCGCACCGAACTGGATCTGCAGCTTCCGGAGGCGGGCCACTACGTACTCGCCGCCTTCCAGGACCTCAATGGTAACGGGGAACTGGACCGCAACTTCTTCGGCGTACCCACCGAGCCGTACGGCTTCGCCAAGGTGCCCCCGAGCAAGTGGCGGGCGCCCGCCTTCGGTGAGATCGCCACGCGGATCAGTGGCGCTGACCGGCTCACGATTGAGGTGCGGCACTGGAACGAATACTGAGCTTTTGGTCGCTTTGCGACTGGGTCACCACCGAGAGCTGCGCGTCACAGAGGTTCCACTGAGGCGTGGGTAAGCTACCTTTAGCACATGACTACGCCCCTCATCTCCGCGGAGGAACTCTCCGAACTGCTCCCCGAAAATCCGCTAGTGCTGGATTGCCGCTTCGACCTCATGGACTCCGAGCAGGGCCGTCAGGACTACCTCGAAAGCCACGTCCCGGGAGCGCAGTACCTGCACCTCAATGAGGACCTGTCGGGGCCCATCGTACCCGGACAGACGGGCCGCCACCCGCTGCCCGA
>JBGTHX010000504.1:0-20113 GCA_041746055.1 Lewinella sp.
AGATGGCGCTGCAGGTTCACCAGCTGTCCGGGAGAGGATATCCCGATCTGCTTGCGCAGGGCGCTCTCGTCCTCCAGCGACCCGCCTTCGGAGAGAAAGCGGAACAGCCGGTAGAATTTATCCTCCTCTCCCGACCCTACCTGATTGGTGTAGCGGGTGAAGAAGCGCTTCTCGGAGCTGTCCAGGCTCTTAATCAGCTCCATTAGGAGCTCTTTTTTTGCAATTGCCATCACAGAATAGGCTCGGTGTGTCCGGGAAATTCCGCCCCTTCTCTGCTAATATATGCGTGCTACCCCGATGGCTGGGGCAATAACATAGGGTACACGCTGAAAATCGCCGAAAGGAGGAGCTGGAAGAGAAAAGTTAAGCCACCACAAAACCGAGCTCTTTATGATTTGACCGGCTGCTCACCGTTTTGTGAACTTTGAATCACAGTTTAACCGATCGGATTTCTGCGTTCATCCTCTTCTTCTAACGCCCCACGGGCAGTACTCACTAGTCTATGAAGCTTTCTTTACTCCACCTCGGGTTGCTCCTGTTGCTCTCGGACAGCACGGCGGCCCAGCTTAGCCTGTCGGGTACGGTTACCGACGCCGATGGGCCCCTCATCGGTGCCACGGTCATGGCCGAAGGCACCACCCTGGGTACCGTAACCGATTACGACGGTGCCTTTCAGCTCGACGTGCCCGAGGGCACGGAAACCCTCCTGGTCAGCTATACCGGTTACGAAGGCTTATCGGTGCCCGTTGGTACCGAATCTGTCCTGAACATCGTCCTGAAGACGTCCGCCCTCGACCTGAGCGAGGTGGTGGTCACCGCCCTGGGCGTGAAGCGCGAGAAGAAGTCGCTCGGCTACGCCGTGCAGGACCTCGGCTCCGAGGCCATCGAGCAGACCCGCAGCACCAACGTGGTGAACGGACTCTCCGGAAAAGTGGCCGGCCTGCAAGTAGCGGCGGCCAATGTCCCCGGCGGAGGATCGCAGGTCACCATCCGTGGCAACAGTTCGGTGCTGGGTAACAACCAGCCGCTGTATGTCATCGACGGCGTGCCGATGGAGGGCGACTTCGCGGCCCCCATCGACGGAGCCGTCGACAACAACGTCTACGGCGGTGGTATCTCCGAGATCAGCCCCGATAACATTGAATCCATCACCGTACTCAAGGGCGCTAACGCCGCGGCCCTCTACGGTAGCCGCGCCGCAAACGGCGTGATCCTGGTCACCACCAAGAGCGGTGCCAACGTGGACGGGCTCACCATCAGCTACGCGGGTTCCTACTCCATCGAGAACCCCTTCATCGTTCCGGAATTCCAGAACATCTACGGCGGCGGCACGGGTGGCGTGACCTGGTACGCCGACGGCCGCAACGGCGGCATCACCGATCCCCTGGCCGTGGATCAGTTCCGCAGCGTCTACCCCGATGCCCCACTGGTGGGTACGGCCGGCGTCGACGAGAGCTGGGGCGCACCCATGGACGGCCGCCCGGTGCGGCAATGGTGGACGGGTACGGAAACGGCCCCGCTGGTACCCGCGCCCGACAGTTGGAGCAACTTCTGGGACCAGGGCAGCACCGCCAACAATACCCTGAGTATCTCCAACAACTACGGGACGGGAAACTTCCGCTTCAGCTTTGGCCGGGTAGACTCGAAGGGCCTCATGTACAACAACGACTACGAGCGGAACAACTTCCGCCTCAACATCGACCAGGAACTCGCCCCCAAGCTGAAGGTGAGCGTAAGCTCGGAGTACATCAAGTCCGGCTCCGCCAATCGGCAGCAGCCCGGCCTGTGGGAACTCGGCACCTGGCACCACCGCCACGACGACTGGGGCCGCCTGCGCAACTACGCCCAATATATGGACGTACACATCGTGCGGGAAGGGGACGTCTACCCCTACGCCAACTGGCAGCACTCCTTCGCCTCGAACCGCTTCTACGAGCAGGAATACCTCACCAACGCCAACGAGAAGGACCGTCTGCTCGGCAACGTGGCCTTCACCTACGAATTCATGCCCAGCCTTACCCTGCTGGTGCGCGGCGGTACCGACCTGTGGACCGATACCCGCCGCTCGGTGACCCGCAACGCCCGCATCAAGAGCGGCAGCGAACTCAACGAGGCCTTCAGCGAGGATATCCTCCGCCGCCAGGAGACCAACCTGGACTTCATCCTCACCTACAACAGCTACTTCGGCGAGGATTTCAGCGTCAACGCCCAGTTCGGCGGCAACCACCGGACCAACTACTACAAGCGCAACTACGTCGGCGTCAACGATGCCACGATCAACGGCCTCTACAACGTAGCCAACAACGCCAGCCAGAACACCAACGTCAGCCGCATCGAAGAGAAGGAGGTCAACAGCTTTTTCGGAGCCGCCAGTTTCGGGTACAAGAGCTTTCTCTACCTCGACGTGACCGCCCGCAACGACTGGTCGAGCACCCTGCCCGCCGCCAATAACAGCTACTTCTACCCCTCGGTCAGCCTCAGCGGTATCATTACCGATGCCCTCCAGATCAGCAGCCCCATCCTCACCTACGCCAAGGTGCGCGCCGGCTGGGCCCAGGTGGGATCCGACACCGACCCCTACCGCCTGCGGCAGGTGTATGCCCCCGCGACCCCCTGGAACGCGACCACCCCGCTCTTCGCCGAGCAGGCCACCATCGCCAGCTCCGACCTGCGCCCCGAGCGGACCACCGGGAAGGAAGCCGGCCTCGACCTTCGCTTCCTCAGCGGCCGCATTGGCCTGGACGTGACCGCCTACGAGCAGACCACCGAGGACCAGATCATCAACATCGCCGTGAGCCGGGCCACCGGTTACGAGAGCAAGCTGATCAACGCCGGCAAGGTGCGCAACCGCGGCCTCGAGGTAGTCCTCACCGGGGCCGTAGTCGACCTCCCCAAAGTGGGCTGGGACGTCAGTGTCAACTACGCCCGCAACCGCAACACCGTACTGGAACTCTACACCGACGACAGCGGTAACGAACTGGAGACCATCGTGCTGAACACGAGCCGCGGCCTCAGCCTGGAAGCGCGCGTCGGACAGCCCTTCGGCACCCTCTTTGGCAGTGCCTACGCCCGGGTGCCGGACGGCCCCCTGGCCGGCGAGGTGATCTTCGAGAACGGGATACCGGTAAAGGATCCCGACCTGAAACTACTCGGCAACGTATCCCCGAGCTGGATCGGCGGCATCCGGAACACCTTCCGCGTCGGAGCCTTCAGCGCCAACTTCCTCATCGATGCCAAGATTGGCGGCGACATCGCCGAGCAGAGCAGCTCGCTCGGTATGCAGACCGGCGTGTATCCCCTCACCGCCGTTGGCCGCGAGGAAGGAGTGATCGGCGTCGGCGCCCGTAACATCGGCACCGAGGAAAGCCCCGTCTACGTAACCAACGACGTGGTGGCCCCCACCCGCGACGTGGTCGGCGCCCTGAGCGTCCGGTACATCAACGAGGGCGCCATCTTCGACGCCAGCTACGTCAAGCTGCGGGAAGCGGGCATCAGCTTCGCCCTGCCGAAGACGCTGGTCGACCGCCTCTCCTTCCTACAGGCCGCCAGCATCAGCCTGATCGGCCGCAACCTGGCCATGCTCTACAGCCAGCACAGCCAGATCGACCCCGAGTTCAACACCCTGGGCGGCAACCTGCAGGGCGCGCTCACCTACACCACCATCCCCAGCACCCGCAGCTTCGGCGTGAACCTCAACCTCACCTTCTGAGCCCCGCGCTTTTGCAATTTCCCCCGCACCCGCGCACCCGCCTAAAGAAAACTACCATGAACTTCAAGCTCCTACTGCTTCCTTTCCTACTGCTTCTGCTGATGACCTCCTGCGACGAGGGCTTCGAGGAGCTGAATGCTAACCCCAATGAACCCGAGGTGGTGCCCCCCGCCACCCTCTTCCCGCTGGCCCTGCGCGAGGCCACACAGCGGATCCACGGCCACAATACCCGCAACGAACGCCTCAACCTCGACGGGGGCATGCTGTGGATGCAGTACTTCGCCCGCAACCAGTACGTCAATGAGGGCGATACCTACAACCCCGCCGCGACGCTGCGGGCCGGTACCTGGGACGGCTTCTATACCGAGAGCCTGGTCAACCTCCAGACCGTCATCCACCTGACCCGCGACCCCGGGGGGAAATTCTACAACCCCAACTACGCCGCGGCGGCCACCATCATGCGGGAGTACGTCTTTTCGATCGTTACCGACACCTGGGGGGCCATTCCCTATACCCAGTCGCTGGAGGGATCGACGGTAGGTAACCTCGCCCCGGTGTACGACAGCCAGGCCGAGGTATACGCCGGCATGCTGGCTAACCTGAAGGCGGCGAGTGAGGAACTGGATCCCGCCGGCGCGCCGATCGATAAGGACATCCTATTTGGCAGCGACATCATGATGTGGAAGAAATTCGCCAACAGCCTGCGGCTGCGCCTGGCCAACCGCCAGGCCGCGCAGGTGCCCGAAGCGAGCGGCGCCATCTTCGCCGAGATCCTCGACAATCCGGACCGCTACCCCGTGATCACCTCCAACGCGGACGCCGCATTTTTCCGGTCCAGCGTGCGCCAGAGCGGGGAGAACAGCAACCCCTGGTACGAGGCCATGGTGATCGACGGCCGGGAGGACTGGTCCATCAGTACTACGCTCATCGCCGCCATGACCGACGGCTCCGGTAACGCCACCGACCCCCGCCTGGACCTCTACGCCGAGCCCGCCCTGGCCGGCGACTACGCCGGGAAGTACGCCGGCGCGCCCAACGGCCTGCCCGAAGGGGACGCGGTAGCCTACTACACGACGGCCAGCCGGCCCGGCAGCTACTTCATGGCCGAAACCCAGGCCATCCCGATGATCACCTTCGCCGAGCTCAACTTCATCCTGGCGGAGGCCGTGATGGACGGTGACTACACCTCGGGCGCCGGTGCCGCCGACTACCTGGAGGCCGGCGTACGCTCCAGTTTCGAGCAGTACGGGCTCTCGATGCCCGACAACTACGTAGCCGGCCGCGGCGTGAGCAAGGAAACGATCATGACTGAAAAGTGGAAGGCGCTCTTCCCGCAGGGTATCGAAGCCTGGACCGAATACCGCCGCACCGGCTATCCCGTGTTGCCCGCTCCCGATCCCCGCGCAGTGATGGAAAACGAGGGCAAGGTGCCCACCCGCCTGCGCTACCCCGAATCCGAATACAGCCTGAACGGCGCCAACGTCAGCGCCGGCGTAGCGCTCAACGGCGGACCGGACACCAAACTCACCCCCCTCTGGTGGGTGGAGTAAGCCTCAGCCCCAGCCCCTTTACCTCCCAACAGCCACTACCATGAAATTCACTTTCTACCTGCTACTCCTGCCCCTGCTCACCCTGTGCGCCTGCCTCGACGACGAGATGGCCTACACCGTGGAGGCCTCCCCGGTCAAGGCCGACATCATCCGGATCGACGACGCCCCCGCCGGCACGGTGGCCTACCAGGGCACCTTTACCGAGCTGGACAAGGACGGCATCCTCGATTACCAGGTCGGCATCATCGCCACGCCGGTGGTCGATCTCGACCTCGAAGTCTTCAGCCAGGACCAGCGCCTGCTCACCACGCTCTCTACCGACACCGAGGGTAAGGCCGTCCTCTCCCTGCCGGATACCGACCTCGAGGGTGTCACCCGCTTTGAATGGGCGGGTACCTACCAGGGTAAGGCCTTCCGCATCCTGACCAACCTCTAGCCGCAACCGCATCAACCCATCCCAATTATATTCTCAATCCTACACCATGACTTCTCTTTCCACCAGCCGCCGTCAGTGGCTCCGTCGCGCCGCCCTCACCGGGGCCGGCCTCGCCGCCCTGCCGGCCATGCAACTCAGGGCCCGCACCGTGGAGGTGCCCCGGTTGCGCACCAGTTTCAGCGAGTACTTGCCCCAGCTCGAGTGGGAGCGGCAAGTGGCCAAGCTCCCGCCGCTGCGCGCCCGCATGCTCGCTAATGAGAACCCCTACGGGCCCTCGCCCAAGTGCATCGAAGCGGTAGCCGCCTCGGCCAGCGCCGGCAACCGCTACCAGCACGAAGCCGCCCAGGCGCTCAAGACGATGATCGCCGAATTCGAGGGCGTACCCGAGGACTACATCATGGTCACGCCGGGATCCAGTGATGTCCTGGAAAAGATGGCCATCGTGCACTTCCTGGACGGTGGCAACGTGGTGGCCGCCGACCCGGCGTACATGTCCCTGATCAAGGTGGCTACCGGTATGGGCGGCACCTGGAACAAGGTTAAGGTGACCGACGACTGGGCGCACGACCTGCCGGCCATGAAGGCCGCCATCAACCCGGAGACCAAACTCATCTACGTCTGTAATCCCAACAACCCCACCGGTACCCTCACCGACAGCGAAGACCTGAAGGCCTTCTGCCGCGAGGCGTCGGACGACGTGCCCGTATTTGTGGACGAGGCCTACCTCGAGTTTCTGCCCGACTATAAGTCGAAGACCATGGTACCCGTCATCCTGGAGGGCAAGAACGTCATCGTGGCGCGCACCTTTTCCAAGATCCACGGCATGGCCGGTCTGCGCGTAGGTTACGCCGTGGCCCTGCCCGAAACCATCGAGAAGGTCGACCAGATCAGCCGCGGTAACATGGGGCTGTGCAAGACTTCCCTGGAGGGCGCCATGGCCAGCATGAAGGACAAGGACTTCCAGGAGTCCAGCCGCCAGCAGACGACCGCTTTCCGGGAGCAGGTCTGCGCCGGTCTGGAAGGCATGGGTCTCAGCTACGTTCCCTCCTATACCAGCTTCGTCCTCTTCCCGATCGACATGAAGGGGGAGCCCTTCATCGAGCGGATGTTCGACCGCGGCATCGGCGTACGGGCCTTCCATATCGACGGCAAGGACTACTGCCGCGTCAGCGTGGGCAAGCCCGAGGAAGTGGAGCTATTCCTCTCCGCCCTAAGACAAGTTTTGGTGTAATATCTATCGCTTTACCGCTCCGGAAGCCCATGTGGCGCTTCCGGAGCTTTTTCTGTCCCGTTTCCCTTGATTACCATGAATCCAGCCCTCCAAAAAACCATCGCGTTCCTCCTGCTTATCCTGGCCGGTTATTTTCTGCAACGCAAGATCAGCGCCAAGCAGGAACTTGCCGGGGTCAAGTTGCTGATCCTCAGCATCATTCTCCCCTCCACCATTTTCGTAGCCCTGCTCAAGATCGAGATCACGGGGAGCATGCTGTTGCTGCCGCTGCTGGCCCTCGTCCTCAACGTGGCACTCTACCTTATATCCGCGCAGGTGCTGCCGCGTCTCGGATTCGCCTCGGACACCGCCGGCTGGCGTACCATGATGCTGCTGGTCCCCTCCCTGGCACCGGGGCTAAGTGCCTTCCCCTTCATTCTGGAATACCTGGGCGATAACCCGCTGGCCCTGGCCGCCCTGGCCGACGTGGGTAACAAGGTGTTCGTTCTGATCATCCTCTACCTGGTGGCCATGAACTGGTACTACGCCCGGCGGAGCACGACGGAAGCCGTGCCCGACCGGAACGGGAAGCTGAAAGATCTCGGCGTGGCCCTGCTGCAGGAGCCCGTGAATCTGGTGATCGTGGCGGCCGTACTGATGCTGTCGTTCGGTTTCGACCTCAGCTCGCTGCCCTTCTTTCTGGAGGATACGGTGGCGCGGCTCGCCAGTCTGATGACGCCGATCGTCCTGCTCTTCATCGGGATGGCCGTGCGCTTCCAGCGGCGGGAAATGGCGCTGATCCTGCGGGTGCTCTGCTACCGCTCGGGATTAGCCTTCTTCCTCAGCGGTTTGCTGATCTACGCCATGGGGCTGACCGGACCGATGGCGCTGCTATCGGTCATCTTTGCCCAGTGCGCCGTGAGCTTCTGGCCCTTTGCCCACATGTCGGCCATAGAGGCCCTGCGTGGTAACCGGGGCGAGGCGATATTCGATCTCGACCTCGGGCTGAACGTGCTGGCGTTCTCGCTGCCGTTTTCGACCGTGGTGATCCTTACCGTGCTGTCGTGCGGGGACTGGTTCGCCTCGCCTGCACTGCTGGCTCCGGCGGGCGTAGGGATGTTGATCGTCCCGCTTGGCTACGTGCTGTGGCCGGTGTTCGTTCCGGCACGTGAGGGTGACGTAGAGAAAGCCTCCGCTTAGGTGAGGGGCGGAAGCGCGGGTGCGGGGGTCAGTCGTTGTCGCTGCGGTGGCCGGCTACGTTGGCATTGTGGTACAGGTAGGTATTGAAGTCGGCCAGGGTTCCGACCTCCTCGTGATCGTACCGCTCGGGGAGTTCGAGGAAGTACCCCTGGTCTTCGTTGCCCAGCTTGGAGGAAAAAGTGAGGACGTTCTCTCCGCTGGCAAAGTAGAAGTAGGAGTGGTGGACGGCGTAGAATCCGCTTTCGAGGGCCGGCTCGCCGGGCCCTTCGTCGGTACTGAGAATGAAGTGGGTGATACGCCCTGTGTCCTTATTACACAGGACGTCTGACAGGGTAGCGACCGGGACCCCCCGCGTGGAATACACACGGCTTCCCAGCACAGAAGTGAGGGAGAGGATCAGGTTATTCATGGCATCCGGTGTGGTCTCCGCCTCGGCTTACTTGACCACCGCGGCGCGCTTGGCGGTCTGGGCCGCTTGCTGCGCCTTGTGAGTGGTGACCGCACCGATCACAGCCTGAATGATGGGCATCAGTACGCGGAGGCCGCCGAGAAGGGCGGTCAGCTTGCGGAAGGTGCCCCTTTTGAAGGGGTTCTTGCCCGCCTTATACGGGGTGCCGTCGGGCCACTCGTGGATCACCCGGGTTTCCTTGATGACGGGGGTCTTGCTGGAGGAAGAAAACAGGCTCCTGAGCACCATGATGCCCAGGATTCCTCCGCCTACCGGGAGTACCACTTTTTTGAGGAGCATTTGGCCGGTGTGCTCTCGGGTAGTACCGATTGAGTGCGCGAATTCTCGCTTGGCGAGTTCGGTTTCCATGCGCACCTGCTTCTTGCGCTTCTTCAGCTCCGCGAGTGAGGTGATGCTTGACTTACGTATCATGTTAAACTTCTTTTCCGTCGTGCTCAAAAAACTTGGAGATCACCTTGGTAACCACAGGGTTGGAGATCAGCGGGCGCTTTAGGGCCAGGATGAGCAGGAAGATCACCAGGAAAATCAGGGCGATCAGTCCGAATCCGTAGACATTGCTGTCGAACGCTTCCGCCAGGGCAAAGCCGGCGGTGATCAGGAGTAGAATGAGTGTAATTAGGCCCACCACGGCAAGGACAACTCCGGTGATAATACCGGAGATCACCGAAGCGGAGGTCTCGGCGAGATTGAGCTTAAAGTATTCAATTTTCTTTTCTACTAGGCGGTTCACGTACCCGTAGCTCTCCCCCAGTTGTTCGAGGAGTTCTTCTTTGACCTGCATAGGTGGGGCTTTAAATAAAGACGACCATGCAGTGGCATTGACATTGCATGGTCGTCATCTGTTAAGACTGATGAGTCGAAGGTTACCGACTAGCTTTCGGTAGTACGATCGATCTTCTCACGGTTCTCATCCATCTTCCGTTCGGCCTTATTGACACCGCGGTTGAAGCTGCTTTCTGCCGAGTCAACGGTGGAATGAGCAGCGGTTTTCGCCTCTTGGGCAGTTTTGTCGATGGTATTGCGGGCAGAGTCGGCCTGGGTATTGGCCCACTGCTTGCCCTCCTCCAGCTTGGTCTTAGCCTGGGAGGTGAGGTCGTTGGTTTTTGTCTTGGCCTGGTCCAGGTACTCTTGACCCTTGGTCTTGGCCTCGTCAACCAGCTGGTTGGCTTTGGTGGACACTTTTTGGCCGTATTCGTTGATCTGGTTACCGTACTCGTCGAACTGGGCACGTGCCTTCCGTTGCATGGAGCGGCCTTCGTTGGAATTCAGGTAGTAGCCTACAGCAATACCTGCGAGCAGACCGAATCCCATGGACCAGCCTTTTCCGGAACTTTGATTATTTCTCATCGGATGGATAATTTTAGGTTATAGAGCTCCAAGACGGCGCTCACTATAATATATCGTTACCCGCCCGCCGGATGTTCATTAGGGAAGGATGCAGACTAAAATTGTAAATTCCGCTTTTCTTAATGGGCAACTGGCCTCATGAACGGGCGTTAGAAATAGTGATTGATCTTGTCAACGATCGGCTTTGTGAACTAAATTTGCAATTTCCCCATATCTTTCGACGACTATACGGTGAACTAAATCCAACCAGCAATTGAACTACCTCTCCAGCAATATTAAGTTTCTCCGTAAGCAACGGAAGCTTTCCCAGCAGCAACTGGCTGATGATCTAGGCGTGAAGCGTAGCAACATTGCCGCGTACGAAACAAAGAACGTGGAGCCACGACTGGCACTCATTCACGAAATGGCCAACTATTTCGAAGTAACCCTCGAGGATCTGGTTATCGTGGACCTCAAAGCCGACTACATCACCGGCGGCAAGAGCCGCGGAGGAGCGGCCACCGGCCTCCCTTCGGCTTCGGTGGATGAGATCGCCCAGCTTTCCGGTAAGATCCAGCGCATGCTGGATGGATTCAAGGTCTTCTACGAATTTAAGAAGAAGATGAACGAGGGCGAGCCAGAGTCGCCGGTCGGAGACATCGACAACTTCCTGGTCTTTATTAATCACATGTTGGAGTACAACCGGATGATCGAGAATATCGTCCAGTCCAGTGTCGGCCAGACCTTGCCGGACTCCCGCCGGGATGATTCAGTGCACCACCAGAGTGCCGGTGCCGCCGTTTCCGTCAACTAGAACGCTACACCCGCCCCGTTGCTGCCGCGGAGGCTCCCCTGTTCCTGCTTAGCTTAATGTTTATCCCAGATCGTCGGCGACTTCCTGGAGGCTGAGTGCGATCTCGTCACTGCCCGGGAAATTGATTTGCCGCAGCATGGCGATGCTCTTGCGAAGTTTGATCTGGTTGACGCGCTTCCGCTCCCAGTCGTTTTCCCGCTGCGCCATCGCCTGCTGGCTTTGCTGCACGACGGCTTCCAGAAGCTCCGGAAGATTCCGCAGGTTATCCTTGAGCAGGTAGCCCGAGGCGCCGTTCAAAATGGTTTCGGCCACCTTCTCCTCATCATTGAGGATGCCGGTGATAAACACGAAGGGGGTGCTGTCGAGGTGCTCCCGTACGTAAACCAGGGCTTCCAGGCCGTTCATGTCAGGCAGGTTATAGTCCGAAAGGACAATATCGGGCTGGAAATTGGTCACCTTGTCGTGGAATTCGGACCGGTGACGGGCTACTGCGAAGAGGACATTGGGGTTGAACTTGCGGACCTGCCGCTTTACCAGCTCCAGATCGACGGGCATGTCTTCCAGGATGAAGACCTTAAAGATTTCTTCGCTCACTTACTGGGAAATTTATCTTATGAGTTTCTTTCGATGAGATCCACGATGCCGCTGACGCCGACGGCCCCCATGGCTCGTTCGATGAGTTCGCCATCGCGTACAAGCAGCAGTCCGGGAGGGTTGGTCACGTTGAACACCTTACAGATTCGGGGAGAATCCTCCACGTCGGCTACGCCGAAGAACACTTTGCTGTACTGATTGGAGAGGCCATCGAGGAGGGTGCGCATAATGATGCCGTGACCATCCCAGGTGGAGGTGATCAGCAATACCGACAACCCGGCGTGAGTAAGTAACTCACTGATCTTGGTGTCGTTTATCTGTTTGAGGTTCTGCCCTTGCATCGAGAAATATCCAAATTCGCTTAGCGTCTAACCGGGAGTGGCCGGGTAGCTGTGCAAGGTAACGAGGACGTACCTGCCATGTTCGCGGTCGCCGGTTATTGTTCGCGCGCTCTCCCGGCAAGCGACACAAATCAGGAACAACGACGGCTGTATGACTTATTGGATTTAGTCATTTCGTGAAATGGAAACATGACATTTATCTTTCACGATGTTTACATTACTGATGTACAGTATTTTATCGCTTGGCATACTATTTGATGGACTTTTGTTGAGTGCATTTTACCCAAACACGTATTTCACACTAGCATGACCAACCAGCAGTTTATGTCCGAAATGGACAGATTAGAGAACATTCTTTTCTCCTTTGCACTCCGACTCACCCGTAACTACGAAGACGCTCAGGACCTGATGCAGGAAACCATCTTCCGTGCGTATAAGCACCGGGACAAGTTCGCGATGGGTACCAATTTTAAGAGCTGGTCCTCCACCATCATGCGGAACACCTACATCAACCGGTACCGGAAGATGAAGAGCCGCAAGCACGTGAACGAGCCCGTGGAGAGTTTCCTCTTTGCCGTCGAGAACAAGGGTGCCATCGCCAACGGCGGTGAGATGAATATGCGCATGGAAGAACTGGAAGACAAGCTGCGTCAGATCAGCGAGATCTACAGCGTCCCCTTCCTGATGTTTTACCGGGGCTATGAATACAAGGAGATCGCCAGCTACCTCAACATTCCCATCGGAACGGTGAAGAGCCGCATCTTCCTGGCCCGTAAAAAGCTTAAAGTCCTGATCGGAGACCGTTCCACGGCCGTCTGAGCGGGCATTTCCAATTACTGAACCAAACGCGTACCACTGCACTGGCCCGCCCCGTTAAAGAAGGGTGCCGGGGCCGCCCGACAGCGGGCGGAAACAACTTTCCCAAACGGGAGTTGTACCTGATGCCTGTGTACCTTTACTTTTGTCCGGTGACCGGGCAGAAGCTAGCTTAGCTCACGCCGACGCGGAAGACGTCAAACCAACCTTCCTCCGCTCCGGCTATTTTTGGTTCAAGATTTCGTCAATGAGACGTGAAAAATTTGTTTTTAATCAGCGTACCCTCCAGTACGACCGCATTGTAGAACCCCTCAGTTTTACCCTCTTGCGCCTGTTCAGCTTCGGCTGCGCCGCTGTGCTGGCCGGATTGCTCTTCACTGCCGCCATCCACCGGTACTTCCCCAGTCCCGGGGAACGCCTCATGCTCCAGGAGCTGGACGTGGCCCGTGCCCAGAACAAGGCCATGGCGGCCGAGTTCCAGGATCTGTCCAAAGTGGTGGCCCACCTACACGAGCGCAGCAACAATACGGTCAGACTCGCGCTTCGCATGGAGCCCGTCGACGATGACGTTTTCCAGGGGGGTAAGGGTGGACACGATGCGTACAACGACCTGAAAACGCTGCCGCACGTCGGAGGCGAGATGGCCGCGCTGCGCGAGCAGGTTGACCGGCTGAAGTACCAGGTTGATCTCCACAGCCGCTCCCTCGATGAGGTCGCGGACGCTGCCCTGCAGAAGGAGGATATGATGTCTTCCATCCCCAGCATCAAGCCCATCCGGGGCGATCAGTTTTCTCGGAAGATGGAGAACCTCTCCGGATTCGGATACCGACTCCACCCCATCCTCAACGTAAAGAAGATGCACTACGGCATCGACTTCAACTGCCGCCGTGGCACCGAGATACAAGCCTCCGGCAAGGGGGTAGTGGAATACGCGGGTCGCAACTCGACTTACGGCAACGTAGTGGTGATCGATCACGGGTACGGTTTCAAGTCGCGGTACGCCCACATGAGCGCCATCAAGGTGCGGAAAGGGCAGGAGGTTACGCGGGGCCACCTGATCGGACTGGTCGGTAGCACCGGGCGCAGCACCGGCGACCACCTGCACTACGAAATTGAGAAAGACGGGGTCAAGGTCGACCCCATCCAGTTCTGCTACGACGGCCTCACCACCGAGGAGTACCAGCAGCTGGTGCTGGCCTCCCGGCAGGTCAATATGTCCTTCGACGAATAAGGGATTTTTACAAACCAACCTTGAAATGGGCAATCCTTTGCGGGGTTGCCCTATTTCTTTGGGCCTACCCGGAAAATCTCCGGCTCCCGGGTTTTTCCCCGGCACCCGCCTCCAAAATGAGCTTGGTTGCTAACGATAAAAGCGTATCTTTGCACCCGCTTTGAAACCACCCGTGGTTGCGAGGCATGCGAAACCATTATTTTTAACCAATCAGTACACCTGATCCGATGAGAAATTACGAGACTACATTTATCGTAGACCCAGTGCTGTCGGGGGATGAGATTAAAGCGACAGCTCAGGCGTACGTAGACAACCTCCAAAAGGAGGGCTGTGAGATTGTGTTTGTAGACGAAATGGGCCTGCGCACGCTGGCTTACGACATCAACAAGCGCAACAACGGTGTCTACTACTGTGTGGAGTATACCGCTCCAGACGGCGCCTTTCTGAATAACTTCGAGCTTGGCATGCGCCGGGACGAGCGCATCTTGCGCTTCCTGACCGTGGCCCTCGATAAGTACGGCGTTCAGTACAACGCCGACAAGCGCGCCGGTAAGATCGGTAAGGCTAAGCGTCATAAGCAGGAGAAGCCTGCCAAGACCGAGCCCGCCGCCCACGGCATCAGCCGTAAGAAGGCCGATTCCCCCCACCTCACCGGCGTTCCCTCGGGCGATGCCGAGTCCTTCAAGGAAGAGGAATAACCACAGTAGTAAACCACTAAAATAAAAGATCATGGCCAGTCGCGATGATATCAAGTTCCTCTCGAATCCCAAGATCGGAGGCCGCCGCAAAAAGTACTGCCGCTTCCGTCGGTTCGGCATCAAGTACATCGATTACAAGGATCCTGACTTCCTCCTCACCTTCGTGAACGAGCAGGGAAAGATTCTGCCCCGCCGCATTACCGGCAACTCCCTGAAGTACCAGCGCAAGATCGCTTCCGCGATCAAGCGGGCGCGTCACCTGGCCATGCTGCCGTACGTAACGGACCTTCTTAAGTAGTACCACAGTACGACAGTACGGTAGGCACTACCGTACTAATTCACTCTAACCGGCTGTAAATGGGGCACCGCCCCGAAAGGCCGGGACAACATAATTTATCATGAAAGTAATTATGCTGCAAGACGTCGATAAGGTCGGCGATAAGCACGAAGTCATCGAGGTAAAGGACGGTTTCGGCCGCAACTACCTCCTGCCCCGCGGGCTGGCTATCATCGGCAACAAGAGCAACATGGGCCGTCTAAATGAGATGATCCGCCGCGAGAACGCTCAGGAGCAAAAGAAACTGGACGTTTACCGCGAGATCGCAAAAAAACTGGAGGGCAAGACCCTGCACGTCGGTGCGAAATCCGGTACCAGCGGTCGCATCTTCGGATCGATCACTCAACTTCAGATCCGCAACCTGCTGCAGGAGCAGTTCGGCGTGGACGTTGAGCGTCGCAAGATCGTTCTACCCGAGGAGGCCAAGGAACTGGGTACCTACCAGTTCACCATGCGTCTGCACCCCGAAGTGGTGAAGCAGATGGATATGGAGATCGTCCAGGAGTAAGGACCAGGCCCTTCCCACAGATTCACCAACGGGGATGCCGGCAGTTCGCTGCCGGAGTCCCCGTTCTGCGTCGGGGAAGTTCAGACCAGCCCCTCCCGCACGAAATCGTGCAGGTGCACGAAGCCGAGGTACGCGCCGTCACCGTCCACCACGATCAGGTGGGTGATGCTATGGCGCTGGAGGGTGGCTACCGCCTCTACAGCCAGTTCCTGGGCCAGGACGGTCTTGGGGTGGGCCGACATCATATCGGCAGCCGTTGCCGAATCGATGGGCTGACCGCGGTTGAGGAGGCGCCGCAGGTCGCCGTCGGTGATGATACCCAGGAGTCGGCCGGTGTCCGGATCGGTAACCGCAGTGGCGCCGAGCCGCTTGCCGGTGATTTCGAAGAGGACATCCCGGATCGGGGTACCGGGGTGTACGGCCGGTCTTTCATTGCCGGGATAAACGTCGCGGACGCGGAGGTACAACTGCTTCCCCAGGGAACCGCCGGGGTGAAAGCGGGCAAAATCCGCGGGTGAGAAACCGCGGAGGGCGAGCAGGGCGGTCGCGAGGGCATCGCCCATGGCCATCTGTAGCGTGGTACTGGTGGTCGGGGCTAGTTCGTTCGGGTCGGCTTCCCGGTCGAAGGGGGTGAGCAGCAGGTGATCCGCCAGACGGGCGAGGGTGGATTCCGGGCGGCTGGTCATGGCGATGATGGTGTTGCCGAGGTTGCGGATGAGCCGGGAAATGACCTTGATCTCGGCGGTTTCCCCGCTCCGGCTCAGGACGAGGACCAGATCAGTGGGTTGAACCATCCCGATATCGCCGTGAATTGCGTCGCCTGCGTGTAAAAAGAGGGCGGGAGAACCGGTAGAATTAAGGGTTGCAACAATCTTTTGCGCAACAAGGGCTGTTTTCCCTACGCCGGTCACGATAATCCGGCCCCCGCTCTGGTGGATCGCCTCCACGCAGCGGGTGAACGGTTCGCCGATACTTTCCGCCAGGCGCCCGAGGGCTTCCGCTTCGATCCTCAGGGTTTTGATGGCGGTCTCGGCGGCAAGGCTGGATATTTTCAAGGCGAATTACTTTTTTGTGACCCGTTACGGGAGGCAAGGTAGATAGTCCAACAGCTATGCCCGTAACAACTCAACGACCGTTCCGGCCGGAAATAAACACCAGAGCCTGAGAGACTCTTTTACCAATTACAACATTTGCGGGCTGAAATCCGTACCGTCATATCCGGGATAGGGAAATGTACACGAAGTCTTAACTTCGGGTACTCCCTTTGGTTATCCCCCGGGACGATGATTATAAAGTGATGACAATGACTGCCAAAGCGTCAATTAACTTTCTCGAAGAGGCTCTAGCCGAAAATTTTGGGTTCGATACGTTCAAGGGACATCAGGAAGCCATCATCCAGTCGCTTTTCGACGGAAAGGACACCTTCGTGATCATGCCCACCGGTGGTGGAAAAAGCCTTTGCTACCAACTGCCGGGCATCATGATGGACGGTTGCGCCCTGGTGATCTCTCCCCTCATCGCCCTGATGAAGAACCAGGTCGACTCGATCCGCTCCCACGGCGAGAGCGACGAAATCGCTCACTTCCTGAACTCTTCGCTGAGCAAGACCCAGATGCGGCAGGTGAAGGAAGACATCACCTCGGGAAAGACCAAGCTGCTCTTCGTAGCGCCGGAAACCCTTACCAAGGAGGAGAACATCGAGTTTTTCCGTGAGGCGTCGATCTCCTTCGTCGCCATCGATGAGGCCCACTGTATTTCCGAGTGGGGCCACGACTTCCGCCCCGAGTACCGACGCATCCGCGAGATGCTCGACCTGATCGGCCACGACATTCCGATCATCGCACTCACCGCCACGGCTACGCCGAAGGTGCAGTCCGACATCGTCAAGAACCTGCGGATGGGGGAGGACCAGAATACCTTCGTGTCTTCCTTCAACCGGGACAACCTCTACTATGAGGTCCGGCCGAAGGGCAAGAAAGAGTACACCTTCCGGCAGATTATCAAGCTGGTGAAGGAGATGCCGGACCAGTCCGGCATCATTTACGTGCAGAGCCGCAAGGCCGCCGAGGAGATCGCCCAGGCGCTCGTCGTCAACGGCGTTAAGGCTGCACCCTACCATGCCGGTCTGGATCCCAAAACCCGGTCCCGCACCCAGGACCAGTTCCTCATGGAGGACGTGGACGTGATCTGCGCCACCATCGCTTTCGGAATGGGCATCGATAAGCCGGACGTCCGCTTTGTGATGCACTATGATATTCCCAAGTCCATCGAGAACTACTACCAGGAAACTGGCCGGGCCGGTCGCGACGGACTCGGCGGACGATGTATCGCTTTCTACGCCTATAAGGACATCCTGAAGCTGGAGAAATTCCTGCGCGATAAGCCCCTGATGGAGCGGGAAATGGGTGCCCAGCTGATGCAGGAAGTGATGGCATACTCCGAGACCACGGCCTGCCGCCGTCGTTTTCTGCTCCATTACTTCGGTGAGGAGTACGACGAGGTGAACTGCAACAAGATGTGCGACAACTGCCGCCACCCTCGGCAGCGTGTTGAGGTAGGAGAAGAGATGGCACAGGCCCTGCGCGCAGTACTGGCCCTGGATCAGAACTACCCGCTGAAGACCCTGATCCAGTTTGTTCTCGGTGAGGAGAACAAGCAGATGAGGGACTACGGCTTCACCGAGCTTGACGGCTTCGGCAGTGGTAAGGGACGCGAGGAGGTATTCTGGAGTTCGGTATTCCGTCAGGCCTTGCTGAATAACCTGGTCCGCAAGGACATCGAAAGCTACGGCACCATCAAGATCACCGGGGAGGGCGAGGCCTTCCTGGCCAATCCCGGTTCTTTCCAGATCCCCATCGACCACAATTTCGAGAAGGAATTAGCCGATGATATGCAGGAAGAGGCCGAAGATGCGAAGGCCGTGGTGCTGGATGAGGCCCTGCTGCGGGAGTTGAGGGCCCTCCGTAAGAAGGAAGCCAAACGCCTGGGTATTCCCCCCTTCGTCATATTTCAGGATCCCTCCCTCATTGACATGGCTACCCGCTACCCGGTCGATATGGAGGAGATGCCCAACATTCACGGGGTGAGCATTGGAAAAGCCCGGCGCTACGCCACGCCCTTCCTGTTGCTGATCGAGAAGTACTGCAAGGAGAACGATATCTTCCGTCCGGCCGATTTCGTCGTCAAGCAGGTAGCCAACAAATCCAAGACCAAGGTGAACATCATCCAGGGTGTAGACCGAAAGCTGCCGCTCGAGGACATCGCCACCGGCAATCAGCTTACGATGGACGAACTCATGAACGAGATGGTCGTGATCGTTTCCTCCGGCACCAAGCTCAATATCGACTACTATGTGGAAGAGGAGGTCGACGAGTATAGCCTCGAAGAGGCCTACGAGTACTTTATGACCGCCGAGACCGATGACCCCGACGTAGCCTACCAGACCCTCAAGGAAGAGGACGTGACCCTGGAGGAGATCAAGCTCGTGCGGATCAAGTTCCTCAGTGAGATGGCCAACTAGGCCTGACGGATCGAGAAATAGCTTGAAACAGAAGCCCGGCCCGCTTTGGACCGGGCTTCTGCTATTTGGGGGGCCTGGTCCATTCTGCGAGATCAGCTACGCTGATCGAGCCTGGGGGCCGTTGCGGAGGATGAGGGATTCGAACCCCCGGTACCCGTAAGGGTACACCTGATTTCGAATCAGGCACGTTCAGCCAGCTCCGCCAATCCTCCCGAAGCTATAAGCAGCGCAAAGTTAGGCAGCGGGGCAGGAACCCACCAAGGGGTGGAGGAAAAAACTGCGGGGAAGACACAAATTGTTTCAAAAGCCTTACCTTGGCGGTGCCGCGCTCCTCCGAATCTTGCCCTGTGCCCTTTCTAAATCCCCTCCGCGGCACCCGTTGACTTTCTTATTGCGATCCGTCATGTCGTCGGAAGAATATTATGCCGTGGCCCTCAGCCGCGTGCCGTCCATCGGAGCCCGTCTGTACCGGAAGCTGCTCGCCCACTTTGGGTCGGCTACGGAAGTTTTTTCCGCCTCCGGCCGGGAACTGCGCCGCGTACCGGGGGTCGCCGCTCAAACCGCGGGTCGCTTTGAGGGGGACGCCCCGCTGCGTGAGGCGGAGCGCATTCTCCGGTACGCCGATACCCACCACGTAAACCTGCTGCGGTACGGTACAGCGGACTATCCGCCGGCCCTGTCCTCCTTTCCCCACGCTCCTCCCATCCTGTACTTTTCCGGCGACCAGCAGGCCTTTCAACACCGGGCGGTGGCCGTGGTGGGTACCCGCCGCATCAGTGAACGGGGCAGCCGGCAGGTGGGGTCGCTGCTGGACCCCCTCGCGCCCCATCTGCCGGTGATCGTGAGCGGGCTGGCGTACGGGGTCGACATCGCGGCGCACCGCCGCGCCATCACTATGGGACTGCCCACGATCGCCGTGCTCGGAAGCGGGTTGGGTAACATCTACCCCTACGCCCACCGCACCCTAGCGGAGCGGCTGGGGGAGGAGGGTGGGGGACTCCTCACGGAATACCCTTTCTGGCAGAAGCCCGAGCGGGAGCACTTTCCGGCACGCAACCGGATCGTGGCGATGCTTTCCGAAGCGGTGGTGGTAGTGGAGTCGGGCCTCAGTGGCGGATCGATCATTACTGCCAATATGGCCCACGATTACGGCCGGCGGGTCGGGGCCTGTCCGGGCCGGCCCGGCGATCCTGCTACGGAGGGGTGTAATGCCCTGATCAAATCCGGCAAGGCGCAGCTCGTGGAGTCCGGCCACGACCTCATAAGCCTCCTTGGGTGGGGCGATGCGCCGCCGCAGCAGGCGCAACTTCGCCTGTTCGAGTCCCTGACGGACGAGGAGTGCGCCGTGGTGGAA
>JBGTHX010000505.1:0-6793 GCA_041746055.1 Lewinella sp.
GTACAATGTTATCGAAGTAGTAGTCCAGGCCCTTGCCGGCCGCTCCGAAATCGAAGAAGAGGACCACCTTGCTGTACGACTGCGTCAGGTCGGCCCCGCTGAAGTCAAAGGTCAGGGTCTCCCACTGGTTGGCTACGGTGGTATTGACGGTCACTTCGGCGAAGATGTCTCCGTCGGAGGCGTTCTCGAGCTTCAGCAGCACCGGAATACCGGCCTCCGGCGACCATACCTGCACGCTCAGGGTAGGCGCGCTGTTCAGGTCGATCGGCGCGCCCAGCTCGAGCACGGTGCCGGCATAGGTTTCCGCGCCCTGTTGCTTGGTCAGGCGGGCCACGAAGGCGCTGCCGTTCCCGGTAGGGTCCGGATTGGCCACGATCGCCACGCTCGCTCCGCCGAAGGGCAGAAAGTTGTAGTTCTTGGTGGTGTCCTCGAAGGTCACCGGCAGCAGTACCGGGTTGTCGATGTTGACGGTGATGGTATCCGCCACGAAGGCCGAGCCGCCGCTGCGGGCCTCCACGGTCACCGTATAGGTGCCGGTACTGCCGTAGACGTGGCTCACCGTTTCACCCTCCTGGAAGGAGATGGGCTCCGCGTCGGGCTCCTCGCCGAAGTAGGCCAGGAAGTTGGTCTCCCCGTCGGCCGTGGCCGTGACGTCGATGGAAAGCGGATTGCCGGGGGTGGGGGTCACGGTTACGCTCAGGTTCTCCGGCGACTGGAAGGAGACGGTCAGTTCCTCCGTGTAAGTGGTGGTCTTGCCGTTGATGTTCATGGCCTCCAGGGTCACGGTGTACACGCCCTCGTCGTATACGTGGGTGAGGGTCTCGCCCGGCGCCACGCCGGCCGGGGCCGAGGTGCCGTCACCGAAGTCGACCGAGAAGGAGGTCACCCCACGGCCGCCCGGTACCACGGTCACGGCACCGGAATTGTCGCCGGCGATCCGGAAGTCGAGCGACAGTTCGCTCGGGGCTTCCGCCTGTTCCAGGTCGGGGAGGGTGAGGTCGTCCTGGCAGCCGGCGGTAAACAGCAGGAAGAGGAGGAAAAGGCTGAGGTAGGGGGTCAGTTTCATGACGGATTTCTTTAGCACGGGTGGATCAGTAGCCGGGGTTCTGCACCCAGTTGCCGTTGGAAAATTGGATCTCCTCGAAGGGGACGGGGAAGAGCTCGTTTTTGCCGGTCTGGAAGCCGTCGATCGCGGCGGCGGCGCGGCCGGTCCGCACGAGGTCGAAGAAGCGGTGGCCTTCCCCCACGAGCTCGCGGCGCCGTTCGGCGAGGATGAAATCGCGCAGGGCGTCGCCGGAAGCGTTAATATCGTGGTCCTGGTCGCCAAAGGCGCGGCGGCGTACCTGGTTGAGGTAGGTACGGGCCTCGTCGTCGCGGCCGAGTGCATTGAGGGCCTCGGCGGCCATCAGCAGCACATCGGCGTAGCGGATGGCCCGGTAGTTATTGGGATTGGTCAGGTTCTGGTCGCCGATGTTGGAGTCCCCCTTCCGGGCCAGGTACTTGCGGTTGAAGTAGCCCGTGTGCTCGTAGCCGGTGCCGTAGGTGGCGCCGGTTTCGTCGGCCCAGGCCTGGATGTCGAGGATGGAAGCGTCGCGGCGGCTGTCGCCCGGCTCGAAGGCATCATAGGCCTCCTGTACCGGTACGTTGAAGCTGAAGCCGCCGTCGAAGACGGGGCCGCTGTAGTTACGGATGCCGTTGAAGCCCACGGCGATGTTGCCCTC
The DNA here is from genome assembly GCA_041746055.1 of Lewinella sp. Taxonomy (GTDB): domain Bacteria; phylum Bacteroidota; class Bacteroidia; order Chitinophagales; family Saprospiraceae; genus Neolewinella. The sequence continues at coordinate 1,722 of JBGTHX010000505.1, forward strand.
GCTGCACTGCAGGCAGCCGAAGCCGGCGCCCTCCGCGTCCGTGTACTGCACCTCGAAGAGGCTGCCCGGGCCATTCTCGCCCGACAGCTCGAAGATGCCCGCGAAGTCCTCCGGCAGCTGGTAGTTACCGGCGTCGATCACGGCCTGGAACTGGGCGGCCGCGGCGGCGTAGTCCTCCTGGTAGAGGTAGGCCTTACCGAGCAGGGCCTGGGCGGCGCCGCGGGGTACGCGTCCCACCTGCGGTGCCTGCACCGCCAGATCCGCGATGGCGGCCTGCAAGTCCTCCTCGATGAAGGCGTATACCTCGCTGACCGGCGAGCGGGGGATGGAGGTCTCGTCGCCCAGCGCGAAGCGCCCCTCCCGCTTGATGGGAATGGGCCCGAACCACTTCACCAGTTCGAAATTGTAGTAGGCCCGCAGGAAGCGTGCTTCGGCGATGATCTGGGCCCGGCCCTCGAAGTCGGTCTTGTCCGCGAACTCCAGGAGGAAGGCCGCGCGGTTCACGCCGGCGAACATCCAATCCCAGATGGTGCCGATCTGGTCGTTGACGGGGGTATGGATCATATCGTCCACCTGCTGGATGCCGATGACGTCGTTGGCGCTCTCGCCGCCCGCCAGGGTATTGTCGGAGGCGATCTCGCCCAGCATCACGTTCAGGTAGGTGGGCTGCAGCAGGTCGTAGGCCCCGATGAGGGCGTTCTCGTAGTCGGCCGGGCTATTGAAGTAATTCTCCGAGTCGATCGAATAGACCGGGTCGCGCCCGATGAACTCATCCTCACAGGCCGTGAAGGTGAGCAGGAGCGTGGCGCACAGCAGGAAGTTGGCGGTTGGGGTGTGCATGGTCGGGTTGGTTAGAGGCTGAGGTTGGCACCGAAGAGGAAGGAGCGGGCGATGGGGTAAAATCCGAAGTCGATCCCCCCGCCGATGGGCGCCCCGGTGGAGGCGGCGGGGTCATACCCCAGGTAGTCGGTGGCGGTAAAGAGGTTGTTCCCGCTGAAGTACAGGCGCAGGCTGCGGTCGGTCCGCTCGCCGAAAGTTAGGGGCAGGGTGTACCCGAGGGTGACGGTCTGCAGGCGCACGAAGGAGCCGTCCTCCACGTAGAAGTCAGAAAATACGCGGTTGGCCGTCGCGGCGGTGGTGACCCGCGGTACCTCGTTGGTGCTGCCGGCGCCGGTCCAGCGCTGGAGGTAGTAATCCAGGCGGTTCACGTCACTCAGGGCCCGCTCGTAGTTGCGGACGATCTCGTTGCCCAGGGTGGCGAAGGCGTAGGCCGTGAAGTCGAAGCGGCGGAAGCTGATCTGGGCGTTGAAGCCCATGGTCATGTCCGCGATCGGGTCGCCGAGGTAGGTCCGGTCGTTGGGGTCGATGACCCCGTCGCCGTTTACATCCACGTAGCGCAGGTCACCCGGCTGGGCGGCGGCGCCCAGGGCGAACTGGGACGGTGCGCCCTCGATCTCGGCGCTGTTCTGGAAGATGCCGTCGGTGCGGTAGCCGTAGAAGTAGCCGATGGGCAGGCCCACCTCCATGCGGGAGGGAGCCAGCTGGCCCACGCCAAAGCCGCCGCCCTCGATGAAGCCGGTACCGTTATTCACTTCCAGCACCTCGTTGTCGAGGGTGGTGAAGTTGTAGCTCACGTTGAGGCGCCAGTCGCTATTGAGGCGCTCGCGGTAGTTCAGGGCGAGTTCGAAGCCGCGGTTGCGCACGGCCCCGGCGTTCACGGTGGGGGCGGCGCTGCCCGGGGCCGCGGTACCCACGATGCCCGATACGGGGATGTTGCTGATCAGCAGCTTGTCGCGGGTGTTGATGAAGTAGTCGGCCGTGACCGAGAACTTGTAATCCAGCAGGTTCAGGTCAAGGCCGGCATTGAATTTCTTGGCCTCCTCCCACTGGAGGGCGGGGTTCGGCAGGGCGCCGATGGCGGTACCGTTCACGAGGACGCCGTCGAAGACGTAGGTGGCCTCGCCGCTGAGGGTGCCGATGTAGCCGTTGTTCAGGATCTGGTCGTTGCCCAGGATACCGTAGCTGATCCGCAGCTTCAGCAGGTCGACGGGGCTGTTCTCCGCTCCGGTGTTCTCGTCCAGGACGATCACGCCCGCCGTGAAGGACGGGAAGAGGGCGGCGCGGTTCTGGGGACCGAACTTGGTCGAGGCGTCCCGCCGCAGCATGGCCGTGGCGAAGTAGCGCTCGTTGTAGTTGTACTGTACCCGCCCGAAGTAACTGAGGCGGCGCTCGTCGTAGGAGTAGGAGCCCACGTCGCGGGCGCCCTCCGGGCTGGTACCCGTAGCCAGGCTTATGTCGGCGTAGGTGTAGTCGTTGTTCGGCACGTCGTAGCCCGTGGCGAAGAGGCCGTTGCCCAGCTCCCGGAAAATGGTCGTACCCACGGTGGCCGTAAGATTGTGCACACCGCCGAAGCTGCGGTCGTAGGTGCCGAAGAGGTCAAAGGAGTAGTTGTTGTCGTTGATACCGTTCTGGTTGACGCTGCTGCGCGTCACGTCGAAGACCTTGCCGCCGTAGCTCACCTGCTTGTTGAAGTTGCGGCTCTCGCTGTTCGCGGTATTGAAGCCCACGCGGCCGGTGAGGGTTAGCCCCTCGACCAGGTTCCAGTCCAGGGTGGCCTGACCGTTCAGTTTGTTAAGGCCGTAGTCGTTGAAGGTGTTGGTGATCTGGGCGGCGGGGTTGATCACCTCGATACCGAGGCCCGGGGTGCTCGGCACCAGGCTGTAGTCGCCGTTCGCGTCGCGCAGCGGCAGGGTGGGGGGCGCGTTCAGGGCATTGAAGAGCACCGAGCCCAGCCCGTTTTCGCTCAGCGCGCTGCGGTTGATGTGGGTGTAGATGACGTTGGTACTCAGCTTCAGCCGTTCGGTCAGGTCCACGCCCAGGGCTACCCGGCCGGTAGCGCGCCGGAAGCCCGCGTCCGCTCCGCCAACGATACCGTCCTGACTCAGGTAGGATCCGCCCAGGGAGTAGGTGATCCGGTCGCTGCCCCCGGATACCGTCAGGTCGTGGTTCATGATGGGCGCGTTGCCGAACACCTCGTCCTGGTAATCGGTACCGCCGCCCAGGCCGGTGGCATCGGGGTAGGGGAGGGGCTGTCCGCCGGCGGCGTAGGATTCATTGAGGAGAAGTGCGTACTCCGTGGCGTTCAGCAGGTTCAGGGAGCGCGAGGTCTCCTGGGTGCCCACGTAAGTGTTGTAGCTGAGGCGGGTGGCCTGGTTCTTCTTGCCGGTCTTGGTGGTGATGAGCACTACGCCGTTGGCCCCTACGGTACCATATACTGCCGCCTGGGCGTCCTTGAGTACCGTAATAGTCTCGATGTCGGAGGGGTTGAGCGTACTCAGGTCGCCCTGGTAGCCGTCGATGATTACCAGGGGTGCGTTCTGTCCGTTGGTACTCACGCCGCGGATGCGAATGTTGAGTCCCGCGCCGGGAGCACCCGACTGGGTGGTGACGTTCACGCCCGCCACGGTGCCCTGCAGGGCCTGCTCGATCTTGGTGGGCCTGAGGTCGGTGATGGTCTCCGAGTCCACGGTAGACACCGCCCCGGTCACGTTGCGCTTCTGCTGGGTGCCGTATCCGATCACTACTACCTCGTCGAGGGCCTGTATATCTCCGCCCAGGCGGATGGTGAGGGGGGTGGCGTCCTCTACGGTGACGGTCGTGGTCTGGTAGCCGGTGTAGCTAATCCGCAGTTGCGTGCCCGCCGTGACCTCCTGAATGGCGAAGGTGCCATCGAGTTCGGTCACGGTTCCCTGCACGCCCCCGGCACCCGCGTCCCCGACCACGATCACACTGGCCCCGATCAGCGGGTCGCCGTTGTCCGCGTCGGTGATGGTTCCGGTGGCGGCGAAGGTCTGGGCGGTAAGGCCGAGGCTCGCGGCACTGAGCGCGATGAAGAGAAGAAATCTTTGCATGAGACTATTTGGTTAGGGCGCCGCGGGCCACGATCGGTAGCAACGGTACAAAGCTAGGGGTGTAGGGGGGGCGAGGACGAATTTCAGACCCCTACAAATACTCCCGGGTGGCGCAAGGCCCCGGTTTATACGGCTTTCACAGGTGAAGCGTCGCCCGCCGGACATCCCCGTGATGGGGTGTTTTCGGGGCTTGTATGGGTGGTGTTGTGGCAAATCAGACCTCCAGGATGTATTCCGTGAGGCCCGCGTCGCGGTCCAGGCCCATCTTTTTCCGCAGCCGGTAGCGCTTGACCTCCACGCTGCGGGGAGAGATGTTGAGCATGGGGGCGATCTCCTTGGACGAGAGATTCAGCCGAAGGTAGGCGCAGAGCTTCAGGTCGTTCGCCGTGAGCTCCGGGTGCCGTTCGCGTATCTTCTTGAAGAAGTCGCTGTCGGCGTTCTCGAAAGCGTCGCGGAAGAGCGACCACGTCTCCGCCTCGTCGATATTCCGGTCGATGGTGGTCACCACCTTGCGGATGTTCAGCTGGGGATCCCGACCGACCAGCAGCTCGGATTTGATCTGCTGCAGGAGCTCGTTCTTCTTGACCAGGTTCATCGCCGACAGGGCCGCTTCCCGCCCCTTCGCGTCCACTTCCTCCCGCAGCCGCTCGTTATTCAGCCGCGTGAGTTCCAGTTCCGCCTGCCGCTCCCGGGTGGCCAGGGCGCGTTGCGCTTCCGTTTGCAGCACCCGCTGCTTGCGCCGGTAGTAGTTGGTGTAATTGCGGTGCAGGAGGTAAACCAGCCCCACGGCACCCAGCAGGTAGATACCCAGTGCGGGATAGGAGGTATACCAGGGCCGCAGGACCGTAAAGGGATAGGCGACGGTATTTTCCGAACTGCGCCGGCCGAGGGCCGAGCGTACTTCCAGCACGTAGGAGCCGAACGGCAGGCCGGGAAAGAAAAGGGTGGGGTCGGTCGTCCAGTCGCTCCACTTATCGGACAGCCCCCGCAGCCGGTACTGGAAGCGCGGCGGGAAGTAGGCACTGTAGTCGGGCACGGCCACCGTGAATTCGAGGTTCCGTTCCGCGTAGGGAACCTCTCCCCCCGCCGCGAGGGGAAGCGCCCGGGACGTGTCCCGTCCAGCTCTCGCCCTCACCGAAGTCAGGTGCAGCTCGTGCAGCC
>JBGTHX010000506.1:0-10015 GCA_041746055.1 Lewinella sp.
CAGCTGAACCGGGTGGGCTGTCTGTCGATCCCCGACCGCAGCGATACCTGCTCGCGGGCGTATGCCGTCCTGATGGAGTACGACCGCATCGACGGCACCCACGGCGTGGATATGGGGGTAGATTTCACCTCGGTCATTTTCCAGCACGAGGTGGACCACCTGAACGGCATCCTTTACCTCGACCACCTGGCCGAGGAGCAGAAGATGAACGCCACCCACGCGCCGGTGGGTAAGGAGTAAGCCGGCCCCTAGGCCAGCTTACTCTTGCGCAGACCACCGGATAGCCACCAGGCAGGTGAATCCCGCAGCCGTCCACCGGTTTTATGGACGGGAATTCCGCGTAGCGGTAACCCCGCCGTAACGGAGGATAATAAGCAGCAGACAAAGGAAGCAAGGGGAAGGCGGTGCACCACAGTCCGGTAGTTACGGGCGGCCGAGGGGATGGCGCCGCCCGTGGATCACTCCTGGCCGTAGCAGAAGTTATTCAGCATGATCTCGAAGTCCTCATCCTGCCCGTTGGCGATCAGGAACTGGATCTCGTACACGGGACCACCGGCGAAATTGGGAACATCGACCGGCTCACCGTGGTGAACGGCCTTCATATCGGCGAAGGGGATGGTGACCGTCTCCCACTCTCCGGTGGTGGGGAAGTCGGCCTGGTGGAAGTACTCCTGATCTTCGCTTCCCCTTACCCGAAAGGTGTATTTTTTGCCGTCTCCCTGTACCCGGGCGGTGAAAACGCGGTTGCCGGACACGTCGACTGTTTCGTCCAGGGTATGGAGGATCGAGGTGAAGCCACCGTCGTTCGCCAGGGACACGTGACCCGAAAAGAGGCCGTGTCCCTCTTCGGTGATCTCGAACAGGCCGTCGGATTCGCCACCCATGACGGTGTCGTTCTCGACGTTCCAGTCGTCCTGGGATTTGAAGTTGAAATCGTAGAGGATAGTAGGCTGAGGCATTGGCGTGTGGATTGATGCGTTAGTAAACACTTCAATCCGCTGGAACGTCGCCCATGTTCGGCCTACCGTCCCCCATTCGTGTTTTCGGTGCCCCACTCCCGGTTCGGTTCGCGATCCACCACCAGCTCCAGGACACCGCCCGCGGCAAAGGTGGCATGATCGAAGCTTACCCGGTTCCAGTCCTGTCCGTTGAGGCGGGCCGACTTGATGTAGGGCCTGGTCTCGGGGTCCGCTTGGGTACGGATGACGAAGGTGTCTCCCGGGTAGTAATCCTGGTTCAGGCTGATGGTTACGGTTTCGAAGACCGGAGTCGTGATCTCGTAGGTGGGGTCAGTCGCCGCGCTACCGTCCACGCTGAATAACCCGATGGCCATCAGGACGCCGAGCGCGCCCATCTGCCCCTGGTCCTCATCGCCGTGATAGCCTCCGTAGGGGGTCACGTCCGCGTAACGGTCCTTGACGGCTCTCACCCACCGCTGGCTCAGCCAGGGGGCTCCCGCCACGTTAAACAGGTGAGCCATATGGGTGCTGGGCTGGTTGGCGTAGTCGACCCAGTTCACCGCGTGGTTCTTATCGTTCTCCTGCGTCCAGTTCCGGCTCTGCTTTTCAAAGCTTTCGTTGAGCCGGTCGAGGTAGATCTCCTCACCTCCGAAGAGTTCGATCAGTCCCCGGATGTCATGGGGGACGTAGTGGGTATAGATGGCGGAGTTGGCTTCGCAGAAGCCGCGGGCGCTGAACTGGTCGGCTTCGGCAACGGGGCTAAAATCCTTCATCCAGCTTCCGTCGAGTTCGCGGGGGCGCATCCAGCCGGATTCCGGGTTCCACAGCTTGCGGTAATTCTGGGAACGGTCCAGGAACAGCCGGACATCGCCGGTTTTGCCGAGGGTACGCGCGATCTGGGCCAGGCACCAGTCCTGGTACGCATACTCAAGGGTCATGGAGGCGCCGTCCTTGTGGTAGCCGGCCCCGGGCAGCCCTTCGGGCACGTAGCCCCGTTCCACGTAATACTCCATGCCGCCGCCGAGGCGGGTAGCATGTTCGTAGCCGGCCTTATCACGAATACCGCCGGGGAAGGCATTCTTCCGCAAGCCCGCGTAAACGGTGTCGACGTCGAAGCCCCGGTGAATACCGCGGTTAATGGCCGCCGCGAAGAAGGGGGCGGCCGGGTCTCCGATCATCACGAAGGTGTAATTGCCTCCCGACGGGCCGCGGGGGATCATGCCGCCGTTCTGGTACATATCCTGCATCGTACTCCCGAAGCCGTCGAGACGCTCGGGGTACGCCAGCGACCAGAGGATATCCAGCGACCACTGGCTTCCCCACCAGGCATCGAAGTTGTAGTGGGGGAAGCGGGGCCGTCCCGACTCATCCAGGCGCACCCGCCGGATCCGCGTATCCTCGCCGGTGTTGTCGGCGTATTGGCCGTCGACGTCACTCACGATGCGACGGCCGAGCAGGCTGTGCCACAGGTCGGTATAGAACTTGACCCGCCGCTCCCGGGTGCCCCCCGTCACCGCAACCCTAGCGAGTTGGGTATTCCATTCTTCCCTGCTGTCGGACACCACCCGGTCGAAATCCCAGTGCGGCAATTCGGCCTCCAGGTTGCGCCGGGCCCCTTCCACGGAGGTGTAGGACAGGGCCACTTTTAGCTGGAGGCTGTCGAGCGAAGGCGGGAAGCCCAGGTAGGCCCCCGCGTTTTTGCCGCTCACCTGCGCTACGGTTCCGGAAACGGGCCGCGATTCTTCCCAGCCGCCGAAACGGGTCATGGGTTGATCTACCCGGGCCACGAAGTACACCGTGAAGGGCTTTGGGCGCCGGTTGGTCGGACCCATTACGGCATAGCCTTCGATCTCCTGATCGGATATCCGGGTCACTTCGGAGTAGAGCGTGGAATCGTGGGCCAGGAAGGTTCCGGTGTCGAAGTAGAGCCAGCGGTCGAGGCCGTCATCCGAAAACGTGTAGCGATGCAGGCCCACGCGGGTGGTACTGCTGAGTTCGGCCGTGATGCCGTAGCGGTCCAGGTGGAGACGGTGGTACCCCGGCCGGACGATCTCGGAGTCATGGGAAAAAGGGGAGAGGTAGCGGTCCGGGCCCGTGTGACCGGCCTGTACCCCGGTGGCGGGCAATACTGGAATGCCGGAGATCTGCCAGCCGTGAACGTGGCTGAAGCCCCGTACCACCGTACTGTCGTAGAGGTAGCCGCTTTCCCAGCTGCCCTTCAGGTTGGTATCCGGACTCAGGTTCACCATGCCGAAGGGGCGGCAGGCCGAGCTGAAGTAGAACCAACGGGAGCGGTGGGTATCGATCAGTGGATCCACCAGAGCGGTATAGTCGGTGGTGTCCGGCGGAGTGGCGGCCGGCAGCAGACCGGTAAGGACGGACAGGAAGATGATCAGGAGATAGGAATGGGGCACGACACGGGCTTTGTGCCAAGATAGGAGCGCGCGGGCGGGCACAAAAAAAAGTTGCCCGGTCCTAGCGGGACCGGGCAAGATAAATCGTACAGAAACACATTTATTGAACGCTGGGAAATCGGAGGCGGGGCGGGCGGAAGAAACCGCGCGTAGACACTTGAAAGGCCCCACCGAGGTCAACACACTATATTTTTTACGGGTACAATTTGTTGAGTAGCTAACTATACCGGTCTTATTGTGTCAAACCTACGCAATAACAGGCGTTTACGCAACGTCCTTTAACGATTTAGTTATCCACACTCAACTCTTGGCCCTCTAGCCCGCGTGTTGTGGCCCGAGATTAGAGGTCAAGGTCGAGATCGTCCTGGGGCAGCGCCTCCTATTTGATGGGAGGATACCGCTCCGGTCAGGTCGCTCGTCTTCACGATTCCGTACCGAGCCAACACTCCTTCATCCAGAGTGGTGGCACCCGCCTCCACACTCACCTATTTTCCAGTCGGTCGAGAATATGCTGCTGGAACAGGTTTACGGAATCCGCTACTGCAGGGTCACCGTAGAGGTCTTCCCATTCCCGGGGATCCTTTTCTAGATCGTAGTATTCGCCACCCAGGATATCCTTGGCGGTATAGTCACCGGCTGCGTTCTTCCGGTTCAATACCAGGATGAGTTTGGCATCGCTCGTGCGCCACATAAAGGCCGCCTCGCCTTCCCGTTCGTGCAGGGCCGAGAAGCTCCCCTTCCGCGCCGGTGCCGCGAGCAGGTCCACGCCCGGCAGGTCAGCCCCCCCGGAGATCCCCGCCACGTTCAACAGCGTAGGCAGGACATCGACCAGGTCCACCGGCCGGTGGTCTACCGTGCCCGGCTCGGCCCCGATGCTCCGTCCACTGCCGCTGATGATGAGGGGTACGCGCACGCTCGGTTCGTACAGGGAGTATTTGTTGAAGCGGTAGTAGCGCTCCCCCAGCGCCTCGCCGTGGTCGGAAGTGTACACGATGATCGCGTTATCGAGAATCCCCCTGTCGCGGAGGGCGGCCAGGGTGCGCCCCATCATGTCGTCGATCCAGGTCACGTTGGCGTAGTAGCGCATCGTCATGAGCTTCCATTCGGCCGTACTGGCGTTCTTCCAGTAGTCCACGTACATATCGCGCCGGTTCACGTCGGCGGCGTGGACCGAGCGATCCTCCGCCCAGGGTGGCTGCTCAGCGTAGCGGATCCGGCTTGTATCGTACCGCGCCTCGTAGCCCGCGGGCACGTTGTGTCCCGCGTGCGGCTTCATATAGCTGAGGTAGAGGAAGAGCGGCCGGTCGTCGTCGCGCTGTTTGATGTAGTCAATGGCCCGGGCCGTGATCCAGCCATCGCGGTGGTCGGTCTCCGGCAACCGGCTGGTGAAGCCCAGGTAACCGGCGTTATTCTCCTCTCCGGGTCCCATATCCGCGATCTCCGCGTCGTAGCGCGCCTTCTCTTCCGCGTTCATTTCCGCCATCGTGTGGCCACCCGTTTCGGGTATTTCGCTGGTGTACCGCGTCTCGAATCCCCGCGTTCCGGTGCGGTACTTACCCCAGTGCGTCTTGCCGAAACCGGCGGTTTCGTAGCCCGCGTCCAGGAAGTATTGCGCCATGGTCTTTCCCGGCAGACTGTCATCGCTCACCCCGTCGCTGTTCCGGAAGACCCCCGTCTGACTGGGGTACATCCCGAACATGATCGAGTTGCGGCTCGGCACGCACATCGGTGCCTGACATACGGCCTGGTCGTAAAGAACGCCGTGGTCCATCAGGCTGTCCAGCGTGGGCGTAAGCACCTGGGGATTGAGTTCTCCCAGCGCATCCCAGCGGTGCTGGTCGTCCATGATGAAGATCACGTTGGGGCGGCCCGCCACAGCATCGGGGTGGACCGCGGTACGGCCTTCTCCTTCGGGGGCGGGGCCGCAGGTGCCGAGGAAAAGAAGAAGCGCCAGGGCGGAAAGAAAGTATCGGGTCATGATGCACATAGGATGTGGGGCACATAGGATGTGGGGCACATCCTATGTGCAGGGAGGGAAGGATCAGGGATTTCGGGTCGGAATGTCGAGCGGATCGTCGGCCAAATCGCGGGTTCGGTTACGCCAGTCGTCGAGCGTGCGCGACAATTGCCGCTGTACCTCAAGGTGTTGATCCGTACCGGCCAGGTTATTGGTGCAGGCCGGATCACTGAGGATATCGTACAGTTCTTCCGCGGGTCTTCCATCCTCCAGTTGCCGGAGCAGCCGGTAGGGCAGGGGGTGGGTATTGGCGGCCTTTACGGCGGCCGTGTAGGCGTGGTTGCCCCAGGGTGTTACCTCCGTCATGTCGGCAGGCAGGCGGTGTTGCTTGCCGGGCATGAGGTTGCGCAGGTAGTAGTAGCGGCCGTCAAAAACGATCCGGGTGGGGTAGTGCTCCTCCCGTGCCGGTCCGTGAGAGTTGGCCTCGCCGAAGACGTAGGCACGCGCGTAGCCCTGTCTTTTTCCGTCCGTACCGTCGCCGATCAGGTCCCACAGGGTTAGTCCCTGTACCGTACGGGGCAGCTTCAGGTCAAGAAATTCCAGAATGGTGGGCATCAGGTCGATCAAGGATACCAGGTCGCCCCTTTTCTGGCCTTCCACTATTCCCGGGCCGCTGATCACCAGCGGTACGTGAAGTCCCGCGTAGTAGGCTGAAGCTTTAGCGCGCTGGTAGGGCTGCCCCTGGTCGCTGGTATAGATGATGAGGGTATTTTCCAACTGCCCGCTTTCCCGCAGGGCCTCGATGATAGCCCCGGCACAGGCATCGGCCAACTGGACACAGGCGAAGTATTCCTGCAGATCCTCGCGGAGCATGGGAGTGTCCGGCAGGTCGGCGGGAACCACCAGGTCCGCTGTATCCGGTAGGTATCCGGGGTGGTCCACCAGATGGTTTTGAAACGGCCGGTGGGGCGGACTCACGTTGGCCTGAATAAAGAAGGGGCGATCCCCCGCTTCCGCTATCCAAGAGGAGATCACCCGGCGATACTCCTCCGGATCGTTGTCTACGGGATCCCGGACTGTGTACGGAAATTTCCAGGGCGGACTCATATGGAACTTCTGGGTGATGCCCGTGTAGTAGCCCGCGTCGCGCAGGATCTCCGGCAGTGTCGTGATGGATTCGTGGATACCCACCCGGTCCACCCGGCTGCTCTCCCGGCTGAATTCGCTGTCCGGATCGGTCAGTTTTGGGGTGATGGTATTCCGCCAGTGCCCGTTGGCGTGCGGATACATCCCGGTCATGATCGAGCTGCGGCTCGGCGAGCAGCTCGGTACGGCGGCGAAGGCGTTCGAAAAGAGTACGCCCTCGCGGGCCAGCGCGTCGACGTTCGGCGTAGAGATGCCCGGTGTGCCGAGGGCGGAGAGGTGGGCGCCCTGGTCGTCGGCCAGTATGAGGACCACGTTCGGTGGGCGCTGGGCGTGGAGTGAGCCGAATAGCAGGCAGGCGACGCTGATGTAAACACAGAGGTTCCACAGAGGTCCATACTCCCATGCTCCGTGGCACCTCCATGCTCCCTTCCGTGGCACCTCCGTGTTTAACATGCCGCTCATGATTGCTATTGAAGATGAAAGACTTCCCGCAGCTCCACACTCACCGGGCTATTGTCGGGATTCGTTTCCATCAGGTCTTTCATGTACGCCCACCACTCCCGGCAGACCTGCGTCTCCGCAATGGCGGCCCACTGCTCCTCCGACTCAATCTCAGCGTAGCCGAACAGGGTGTGGCTGGCCTCTTCGAGGAAGATGGAATAGTTGCTTACCCCATGATCCCCCAGAACCTCGGCGAGCTCCGGCCAGATCGGACTATGGCGTTCGGTGTATTCCTGGATGTGGTTTGGTAAAACCTTCATGGTAAACGCTTTACGGATCATCGGGTGGTAGATTGGTTCAGGTGGAAAACGTAGTTAAAGCGCGCATTCGGGGCGCAGTCCCCCGCCCGGTAGAATCGGTCGGGGTCACCGTGAAAGTCATCACCCTCGACCCACTTGAAATCGATGGTCTCCGCTAGATGGCCGAGTAATTCCAGGGGTACGGACATCTCCAGCTGCCCATCGGCTGCGTAGCGTACAGGCACCTCGCCCACGTCGGACCACGCCCACCCGCCTCCGCTCCGTTGGAGTAGCCCGGCACCCGCGCCCCCGCCAATCACGACCCGGTACTCGTAGCCAAGGGAAGTAGTGTCACTGGGTGCGGTGTCGAGGTACAGCGTGACCCCGTCCGACCGAAATCCTTCAGACGGCGCCACGCGCAGGTAGAAGGCCAGGCCATCGGGTACCCGGGCCACCCGCGCCTCCAGCAGGTCGAGACGTCCGGAGGTGTCGACGTACCTGCCGGCACCGCCCCATCCCGGATGGTCCCGGGGGCCGGTGTCCCCCACCTGGTCGTAGTAGATCGCACGTACCGGATCCCAGTCGGAGAATGTACCGTCGATGGAAATCTCGTGAGTGATTGTGTCAATCACCGGGGCTTCCGCGCCTTTGTAGCGGCGCACGTTGGCCACCAGCTGGTAATAGTAGTTGTCCCCGAAGCCCCCCTTCATGGGCTCGATGTCGCGGCTGAATTCGGCATTGAATTGATCGACGAAGTAGGTGTCCCCGGGTTCGACGGCCTCGCCCATAATCTGCTTCGCCTTACCGTCGGTAAAGCGCATGGCTACCCACTCGTTCCAGCCGGTCACAAAAACGAATTCCGGGTCCACCTCCAGCGCCCGCTGCCACTGCTCGGCGAAGAACGACCCGACCCCGCTGTCGATGCTGTCCGGCGGCGGCTGGTGACCGTCGTGGAAGCTCCTTCCGATGTTAGAGACGGGGTGCTCAGCGGTGGAGACGGCGATCTGCTCGGGTGTGCCGGGGTCGTCGTGCCAGCCGTACTGCTGCGGGGAATGGTCCAGCCATGGCCACTTGTCCTTACCGTCGGCAAACCACTCCTGCCCCTCGGTCCAGGCCCAGGAACGGCGGATGGTGAAAAAGTCCAGAATCTCATCGGAGAGCCCCTCCGGATTGCCCATCAACAACGGCTTTCCTTTCCACTGGAACCAGAGGTCGGGGTAGTAATTTTTCGCGTAGAAGTCACGGTACAGCCGCTCGGTGGTTTCCTCAGACCGCGAGTTGGTCAAAAACGCTACCCGAGGCACGTCCCAGCCCAGGTGTTTGAGTCGCGTAAATACGGTACACACCCGCAGCGCCTGCGGCAGGTACAGCACCGCGTTGGTGACGTCAAAGACGACCACGTCCACATCGGCGTCGGACAGCAGCTGGGCGTGCTTGGCAATCACCCACTCGTCGTCACTCAGGTAGTAGCCGAACTGCGATTCGCCCCAGTGGTGGAAGGCCTTATCCGGTCCCCAGGCGGGCATAGCGGCATTTTCCTCCAGGATTCGGGTGATGTCGTAGGGGCTCGCGTAGACTACCGTATCCAGCACCGGCATCACCCCCTCGTCCGCCAGCGGGCTGGTGTGGGCGTCGTAGCCGTGGGCGCCCAGCCAGAGGAAGTAAAAGATACCCACGGTCCGGTCGGAGCGGAGGTCACCTGCTCCATCGTGTAGCGGCAGGGTACGGCCGAGGCCGTCGGTGGCGGACCAGGTGGTGGGGGACTGGGAAAAGGCTGCGCTGGATAATAGTAGGAGATAAAGGAAGTACCAATTACCATTTATCCTGTACCATTTACAATGTGCGGCTGTGCTCGCTCCGCTCGTACAAATTTTAAAATTGAAAATTTCAGATTTAAAATTTGTGCGGATGCTCGCTGCGCTCGTGCCTGATGCAGGGTCGTGATTTCTGAATATTGATAGGGCTGAACTGACTAGAGATATCAGCAGCGGTAGTGAAATTGAAATGATTGCTATCAATAGCATGGGCATCAGTTAGAAGAGACGAGCGCAGCGAGCAGAGCCGTCAAATGGTACATTGTAAATGGTACTTGGTAATTGGTAAATTCGCCGACCCACGAGCAGAGCCGCAACTCTCAAATTGAAAATTGGAAATTTTAAATCATCTAACCACAAGACCCTCAGGCGCTTCCACCTCACTCTCCACGCTGCCATCCGGCTGCCGCACGTGACTGACCTTCAGCACCCCGTGTTTGGTGGGGAAGGTGCCGCGAGCGTATTCCAGATTGCCGAGGTGGGGCTCGATGGTGACCGCCTCACCGCCGTCGTGGAGGGTGATGCCCAGGACGTGCTGGCTCAGCCAGGCCGTGGGGCCGCTGGCCCAGCCGTGGGCGAAACTGTGGCGGTAGCCGACGTAGCAGAATTCACCGAAGTCGCCGTGGATGTCGTCGAAGCCCACCGGCGTAAGCTCGGTGATCGGTGTGGCATTGCGACTGTCGTTGATGTCGAAGTCTTCCCAAAAGGTTGTCGCGCCCAGGTCGAGCATGCCGCCCCAGTAGGTACGGATCACGTCGAGGGCCCCGGCGTAGTCGCCGGCGTCGGCCATGGCCTCCAGGATGTAGTAGCCGTAGAAGGTGGACATATTCTCCACGCCGTCCTTCTTCAGGATATGCTGGTTGGTGCTTTCAGCATCGGCCAGTCCGGCCAGTACCATCATGGCGGCGGCCTGCTTGGTCTCGTTGTCCTGGGGTACGTGCTTCCGGAGCCTGGCGGCTAATTCGGCGTAGTGCCTGCACAGCTC
>JBGTHX010000507.1:0-9636 GCA_041746055.1 Lewinella sp.
GTACCCCCGACGCCGATCAGGCACTGAAGGGCGCCATCACCGGACTCAACCTCGGCTCCGACGCGCCCCGGGTGTTCCGCTCGCTGGTGGAAGCCACCTGCTACGGCGCCCGCCGTATCGTGGAGCGCTTCATCGAGGAAGGCATCCCCGTGAAGGGCCTGATCGGCCTGGGCGGAGTAGCGAAAAAGGCCCCCTTCGTGATGCAGACGATGGCCGACGTCATGAACCGCCCCATCCGCATCGCCCGCTCCGAGCAGACCTGCGCGCTGGGGGCTGCCATGTTCGCCGCCGTGAGTGCCGGACAGTACGCCGACGTGTCCACCGCCATGGAAGCCATGGGCGGCGGCTTCGATGCCGAATACCAGCCCGACCCAACTATGGTGCCCGTGTACGAACGGCTCTACCAGAAATACCTCGCCCTGGGACAGTCCATGGAGGAGTTCACCCACTCGGAAGAATCCGAGGCCGTCTTTCAGGACATTGGATAGCCCCCGGCACCCGCGTCCCCGCCCCCTTACTTTTACTCCGACTATGTACGATAAGATAAAAACCGCCGCCTACGACGCCAATATGCGTCTGCCCGAGCTCGGACTGGTACTCTTCACCTTTGGTAACGCCAGTGCCGTGGACCGCGAGCGGGGCGTCTTCGCGATCAAGCCAAGCGGTGTGATCTACGACACCCTGCGGCCGGAGGATATGGTGGTGCTCGACTTTGACGGTAACATCCTGGAGGGCGACAAGCGGCCCAGCAGCGATACCAAGACCCACGCCCTGCTCTACCGCGAGTGGCCTGCCCTGGGCGGCATCGTGCACACCCACTCCACCTATGCTACCGCCTGGGCCCAGGCGCAGACCGCCATCCCTATCCTCGGCACCACCCACGCCGACCACCTGACGGTCGACGTACCCTGCGCGCCCCCCATGTCGGACGACAAGATCGCCGGCAACTACGAGCACGAGACCGGCTGGCAGATCATCGATCACTTCCGCTCCCTGGGACTGGACCCCACCGAAGTGGAGATGATCCTGGTGGGCAACCATGCCCCCTTCACCTGGGGCAAGACCGCGGAAAAGGCCGTCTACAACGCCGCCGTAGTGGAGGAAGTAGCGCGCATGGCCTACCTGACCCGGCAGATCAACCCCGGCGCCCCGCAACTGAAGGACAGCCTCGTGCGCAAGCACTGGGAACGTAAGCACGGTGACGGAGCGTACTATGGACAAGGGGGGTAGGGGATAGCTTTCACCTTTTACAATCAATTTAATCGAAAAACATAGCCCCCTTGACCGACTCCATCGCCACCAAAACCCTATACTTCCTGACCGGCAGCCAGCACCTCTACGGTGAGGAGACGCTGCGGCAAGTGGCTGATGACAGCCGGCAGGTGGTCGAGGCCCTCAACGGCATCGCGGGGCTTCCCGTGCGCATCGAGTGGAAGCCGGTGCTCACCACCCCCGACGAGGTGTACCGGCAGCTGCGCGTCGTGGAGACCGACGACGACTGCGTAGGCGTCATTTGCTGGATGCATACCTTCTCGCCCGCCAAGATGTGGATCCGCGGCCTTGGCGTGCTGCACAAGCCGCTCTGCCACCTCCATACCCAGTTCCTGCGCGATATTCCCTACGCGAATATCGATATGGACTACATGAATCTCCACCAGAGTGCCCATGGCGGCCGGGAGTTCGGGCATATCTGCACGCGGCTGGGCGTCCGCCGCAAGGTCATTGTAGGGCACTGGGCGGGGGCGCCGGTGCAGGGGCAACTCGCAGACTGGAGCCGGGTGGCCCTCGCGCGGCAGTCCGATATGAATATGAAGGTGGCCCGCTTCGGCGATAATATGCGGCAGGTGGCCGTCACCGAAGGGGATAAGGTAGCCGCCCAGATCACCCTGGGGTACAGCGTGAACGGCTACGGCATGGGCGAGCTGGTCGAACGGATCGACGGGGCCTCCGACCGGGCGGTCGACGGCCTCATTGAGGAATACCACGGCCTGTACACCATTGCCGATAACCTGCAGTCCGGCGGCGACCGCTACGACCACCTCCGCTACGCGGCCCGTACCGAGATCGGTCTGCGCGGCTTCCTGGAAGACGGCGGCTTTACAGCCTTTACCGACACCTTCGAGAACCTGACCGGGATGCAGCAGCTGCCCGGACTGGCCGTTCAGCGCCTCATGGCCGCCGGCTATGGTTTCGGTGGCGAGGGCGACTGGAAGACCGCCGCGCTGGTGCGGACGATGAAGGTGATGGCTACCGGACTGGAGGGGGGCAACAGCTTCATGGAAGACTATACCTACCACTTCGAGCCCGGCAACGAGGCGGTACTGGGTAGCCACATGCTGGAGATCTGTCCGAGCATCGCGGCCGACAAGCCCCGGATCGAGTGTCACCCCCTGGGTATCGGCGGCAAGGCCGATCCGTGCCGGCTGGTCTTCACCGCCGGTGCCGGCGAGGCGCTGAATGCCTCACTCATCGACCTGGGCGACCGCTTCCGGCTCCTGATCAACCCGGTAACGGCCGTCGCTCCGGCCGCTGACCTGCCGAAACTGCCCGTGGCCCGCGTCCTGTGGCGGGTACACCCCAACATGGCCGACGGCGTGGCCGACTGGATCCGTGCCGGCGGGGCCCACCACACCTGCTTCAGCCAGAACCTGAACGTACAGCAGCTGGTCGACTACGCGGAAGCCAGCGGGGTGGAAAGCCTCGTGATCGGGTAGCCAATTACGGCCGCTAGTCGGAGGAGTTCCCGGTACCCGTTATCTTGGAAGGCGGAACCAATACAAGTTTGCATGAGCTACCCCTCCACCTTCACTCGGGAAACCCTTGAGGAAAACATCGACCGGATCGACCGCCTTTCGCCCGACACGAAGCCGGAATGGGGCAAAATGAACGTGGCCCAGATGCTGGCCCACCTTAACGTCGCTTACGATATCGAGACCGGCAAGATCCCGGTGAAGAATAACTTCCTGATGCGAATCTTCCTCCGCGCCTTCGTAAAGCGGATCGTGACCGGCCCCAAGCCCTATCCGCGAAATATGCGCACCGCGCCGGTCTTCTTGGTGGCGGAGGACCGCGACTTCCAGCGGGAGAAGGCCAAGCTCATCGGCCACCTGCGCCGCGTAGCGGAAGCGGGGGAAACCGCCTATTCCGGCAAGGAAAACGTGAGCTTTGGGAAGATGACCGCGGAGGAGTGGAGCGTCCTGTACCAGAAGCACCTGGATCATCACCTGACCCAGTTTGGGGTGTAAACGGCTTACTCTTCCTCGTAGGGGTCAAAATCGTCGGCGTAGGGATCCTCCTCTTCCGCGGCGTCCCAATCCGGCCCCGTGGCGGCGCGAAAGTGGGTGGCCAGGTCGGCTTCGGGGCGATCTTGCTCCGACCGGGAGGAGAGTATGGCGAGGGAAAGCAACATGGCTGCTGTGGATTAGGTGAGATGGTAGAATTGGTATCGTGCCGGCCACCGGCGAAGGCGGCCTTGCTCGGGGAAACGACCGACCGGGCCGTGTAAAGCAACTGCCGCAAAATTTAACAGCCGCGTCGGCTGCCCCTCCGGCCGGTAGGCCTGTTGCAATGTCTATCTTCCGCCCGGCCGCCGTTTTTCTGCTGGCCCAAACCGATGATCATGCCCTTTCCCGTCCGCAGCAGCAGCCTGCCGCGCCCCCTTGTCTTCCTGACCTGTCTCCTTCTATCCGCCGTCGCTGTGTCCCAATCCGCCCCCTTCGGCACCTTCGAAAACACCCTCGACCTGGGGGGGCGGAAGCCTGCCGGCAGTACGGCATTCGACGCCGCCACCGGCACCTACACCCTCACCGGCGGCGGAGCCGGGCGCTACCTGTGGACCTCCATTCAGGGCGACTTCACCCTGCGGGCCGAAGTGGAATGGCTCGGCACGCCACCCGCCGGGGCCCAAGCGGGGTGGGCCGTGCGCGAGCATTTCGGCGCGGATGCAACCGCGGCCACCGCGGTGTTTGACGGGGAGGCGGCCGTGGTGGAATTCTCACGCCTCAATGACACCTTCACCCTGCGCACCGCCAGGACGGGCGAGCCATTGTCCGTTGTCAGCCGCCAGGAAGATCTATTGCGCAACGAGGTCTTCGCGGGGCTCTTCGTCAGCAGCCCGGATGGTAGCGCTCCCGCCGCCGCCCGTTTCCGGAACGTAAGGATCGTGAAACCCGCCCCGCCGGAGCTAACCCCCTACCGCAACTACCTGGGCAGCCGCCTGGAGGTGCTGGACCTGGAGACCGGGATCCGCAGGGTGCTGCTCACCAGTGCCCACTCCATCCAGGCGCCCAACTGGACCCCCGACGGGCAGCGCCTGATCTACAACTCCAACGGCTTCCTGTATACCTACGACTTCAGCAGCGGTCAGGTCAGCCGGCTGAATACCGGACCGGAAATCAGCAACAACAACGACCACGTCCTGTCCTTCGACGGCAGCCTGCTCGGCATCAGCAGTCACCTGGCGGGGGAAGACAACGCCAGCACCATCTTCGTCCTGCCCGCTACCGGTAGCGACGCTCCGCGGCGGGTCACCCTTCCGAACGTGGGCCACTCCTACCTGCACGGCTTTTCGCCCGACAACCGCAGCGTGGTATTCACCGGGAACCGCAACGGCAAATACGACATCTACCTGGCCGATATCGAGACCGGCCAGGAAACCCAGCTGACCGATACCCCCGGTCTGGACGACGGACCGGAATTCAGTCCCGACGGCCGGTACGTCTACTTCAACAGCACCCGGAGCGGCATGATGCAGCTCTGGCGCATGGAGGCCGACGGGTCCAACCCGACGCGGCTGACGCACGATCCCGGCTTCAACGATTGGTTTCCCCACCTGTCTCCCGACGGTACCCGCCTCCTTTGGATCAGCTTCGGCACGGACGTCGATCCGGCGGAACACCCCTTCTACAAGCACGTTACGCTGCGCAGCATGCCCGTGGAGGGTGGGGAGCCCAGAATCGTCGCTTACCTCTACGGCGGCCAAGGGAGCATCAACGTGCCGAGCTGGTCGCCCGACGGGAAGCAGGTGGCCTTCGTGACCAATTCAGCCCGTTAGTTTCTGTGGTCCTTACCGGTTAATTATCCCACTGAAAGGCGAAGTAGGTGCAGGGCGGGTGCTGGAGCAGCTCGCCGACCACCGGGCTAGAGCGGGGAGATAACGACGTTACGGTAGTACAGCTCCGCCCCCTCCGCCTGCAGGGCGATCCGCCCCTCGCGTAGCGCTACCCACTCGTCCGGCCCGGGCCCGGGTTTTTGGGTATCGGTGATCACGTTGACCAGGTGGCCGTTGACGTAGAAGCGTGCGGTAGGGCCGTCGACCTCCAGGTCCACGGTGTTCCAGCCGGGTTGTTCCCAGGAGTAGCTGCGGGCGAACTTGGTGTAGCGCTGCCCGGTCTTCACCCGCGCGTGGCCGTCGGGGGAGTAGGCTCCGGCATCCCCGCTGAGCGTGCAGGTGGCGCGGCTGGCCACCAGCCAGGCGTCGCCGGTATCCCCCTCCTGGATCTGGCACTCCAGGGAGGCGGGGAAGAAGGCCGTAGTATCATAGATGTGGAAGAGGACGCCGGCATCGCGCACGGTCTCCGTGCGCGGCGCGAATTTCTTCTCCCCCCACTTGTACTCCACGTGCAGCCGGTAGCTGTCGTAGATGCTGTCGGTCACCAGGACGGCGAAGGGCTGCTGGCTGCCGGCCTCGGCGTCGGGCAGTACGTGCAGGACGCTGTCTTCCCACACGAAAAAAGCCTGCTCCGCGTTGGGTACCCGTCCGATGCGGTTGACCTGAACGAACCAGCCGGACAGCTCCGCGTCGGTCAGTAGAGGGGTGCCGGTCTGGGCGAGAAGCGGGGCGGCGGCGAGCAGCGCCGCCAGCAGGGGAAGTCGGAGGGAGCAGGGCAAGGGATCGGGAATTAAGGAGGCTGAGTAGGGAAGAGCTAAGATAAGACCCCGGCACCCGCGCACCCGCCGACCGCTGTATCTTATCCGCTCAAGACCCCGCCCATGCGTACGCTGTTTACCCTTCTGTTGCTGACCCCCCTGTGGCTGCCTGCCCAGGCCGATTCCGCGGCCTTCGTGCAGCTGCTCGCCGATTACCAGTCTTACCGCCCCTACGACTCCACGAATGTCTGGGAAGTGGCTACGGAAGACGAACTCGCGCAACAGGCCGGCGACTACGGGGCCTTCCGGGAGCGCGTCAACGGAATCCACGCGCTCACGGCGCAGCAGCAAATGGACGCCGAACTGCTCGCCTTCGTGCTCGACGACCGGGTGTACGGACTGCAATTTGGGACCCACCGCTTCCCGCTGGACGGCGAGGGGGGATTCCTGACCGACGTCGTGTACCGCTTCGGCAACCGGCGCATCGGGGACGCCGAAGCACTGGATCGCTACACCACCGAGCTGGAAAGTCTGCCCGCCTACTTCGCCCACCAGCGTGCCGCGCTGTCGCGGGGACTGGAGGAGGGCAAGACCAATCCGCGCCGCGTAGTGGAACTGGTCATCGCCATGATCGACCGCACCCTGGACACACCCGTGGCCGGGAGCATTTTCCACCAGCCGGTAGAGGCCTATCCCGCCGGGCAGTCGCGCGTCGACTCCCTGACCACCGTCGCGGTGTACCCTGCCTACCGAGAGTTGCGGACCTTCCTGGCCGACGACTACCTGCCGCAGCTGCCGGAGGGGGTGGGCATCTCCTCGATCGAGGGAGGCAAGGACTTTTACCGGCAGCGGATCCGCTACTTCACCACCGACGACGTCACGCCGGAGGAGGTATTCGCTACCGGGCAGCGGGAGGTGGCCCGCATACGCGCCGAAATGGAGGCGGTGATGGCGGAAACGGGTTTTACGGGCACCTTCGCCGAGTTCCTGGCCTTCCTGCGGACCGACCCCCAATTCTATCCCCGGACCCCCGAGTCCCTGCTGGAGCGCGCGGCCTGGATCACCAAGCGGATGGAGGCGCTGCTGCCCCGCTACTTCGACCTGCTGCCGCGGCTACCCCTTACCGTGTCTCCGGTCCCGGCCGCGCTGGCACCGAACTATACGGGCGGGCGGTACAGTCCGGGCTCCTACCGGGAGCGCCGCGCCGGTGCCTTCTGGGTCAATACCTACGACCTGCCCAGCCGCCCCTTCTACACCCTCACGGCGCTGGCGCTGCACGAGGGCGTACCGGGTCACCACCTGCAGATGATGCTGGCGGCGGAGCAGGAGGACGTGTCGGACTTCCGCCGCAACCTCTACCTCTCGGCCTTCGGGGAGGGGTGGGGGCTCTACGCCGAGTACCTGGGCGAGGAGGCCGGCATGTACGAGACGCCCTACGACCGCTTCGGCCGGCTGACCTACGAGATGTGGCGCGCCTGCCGGCTGGTGGTGGATCCGGGCCTGCACTACTACGGCTGGTCGCGCGACGAGGCCGTGGAGTTCATGGCGGGTAACACGGCACTCTCCCTGCACGAGGTGAACACCGAGATCGACCGCTACATCGGCTGGCCGGGGCAGGCGGTATCGTATAAGATGGGGGAGCTCAAGATCCGGGAGCTGCGGCAGCGGGCCGAGGAGCGGCTGGGGGAGGACTTCGACCTGCCGGCCTTTCACACCATGATCCTGGGGCAGGGAGCGGTGACGCTGCGGATGCTGGAGCGGGCGGTGGAAACGTATACGGCGGACCGGGTGCCGGTCCGCCGTAGCGATAGCTCACCCCGAGGGTGAGTGGGTAGATTAAATGGACTAGTCTTCCTCGATCTCCAGCATCTGGCCGGTGGACGAGAATTCGGCTTCCATTTCTTCGCCGTTCATTTCGAACTCGACGTCGTAGTTGTCGCCGTCCTGCTCCCATTCCACTTCGGTGGCACCGGGGTAGGCGGAATTGAAGGCGCTGGTTACGGCGGCGGGGACGTCGGCGGCGGTGGTGCCGGCGTCGTCACAGGCGAACATAGCGAAGGCGAAGAGGGCAGTAAGTAGGAACTTCATCATGGTGGGTGGTTTGAGTGATGAATGCATCCGGGGCGGGGCCGCGGGTGCAGGGGAAAAACGTATAACCGCAAAGATGGCGGGATGTGGACGGCAGGCCATAATTTTTCGTTAAGGTGGATGAAGGGTACAACGGAGTGGCCCGGTATTAGACATCTTTATTGCGTGCCGGAAAGGTTGCCGGATCCAATTAATTCCTACCCTATGAAACAGTACGTCTACCTCTTTTTATTGGTTTGTTGTTCCACCCCCCTATTCTCGCAGATCCAGCGGGGCGACCGTTTGATCATGATGAACGGTGCGGGTGGCGTGGTGGCTCCCTACGCTTCCGAACTGGGATCGCTCACCTTCCGGGACTTTGGCAATTTCACCGATGATCAGGTGGCCCTCAATCTGAGGGTCAGGTACGGATACGCCCTGCGCGACCGATTGGTGGTAGGTACCGGCGTCGGCGTCGGGCTTACGTACCAGGACGGCTTATCGACCGGATTCGGCCTGTCTCCCTTCGCGCGCTACTATTTCCTGAACCGCTCCACACTCGGGGTATTTGCCGAGGCGGGTACGGGCATCAGCAGCTACCGGTATGGAGACAGTGAGCGGGAATTTTCCGCTTTTGGCCAGCTGGATCTCAGCGCCGGCATCCAGGTGCCGCTGGCCCCGGGACTGCTGCTCACCCCCGCGGTCGGATATTCTGTCTGGGAGGGCAGTAATACGGTTTCCGTAGGGGTCGGACTCGAGTTGCTACTGCAGCCGGATGAAGATGACGCGGAGGTAGTCGGTAGCTTCGGGAAGGGCACGCTTACGCTGGGCGCACAGTCGGCACATCTGAACTTCCAGGAAAGTATTTTTTCGGGGGGTTTCACCGCTGGTGGCCAGTACTTCCTCACCGACCGGGTGGCGGTCGGCGCCCAACTCGGATTGAGTGTGTTGAGGGTGGAATTGCCGGACTCCGACCCGGACCTCGGAAATTCCCAAAGGGCGTATAGCTTAGGTGTCGGAGGCAGTCTACGGCATTACCTCGGTTCACCGCAGCGGCTTAGGTGGTTCGTGGATGGTGGGGGCGGTGTCACGTACAGCCGGCACACGGTCCAACTTTCGGACGGCTCAACTGCCGGCAACGGCCTTATCTCGCATACCAACCAGTCCATCAACCCCTACATTGCTGCAGGCGGTGGCGCTCAGTATTTCCTCCGCGACAATGTAGCCCTGGAGGTCGGTCCCCAGCTGCGCTACAATCTCGGGGATAATTCATCCCAGGGCCGGTGGCTGCCCGGGATTCACTTCGGCTTCCGGGTGGGGCTGTAGGATGGCTGCCTACCTTGTGCAAGGAACGCCGGACCGAGCAACCTTATGGGTACAGATAGCGACTACATAGCATTACTAAGGGAACTGATCGCCACCCCTTCCCTGAGCCGGGAAGAGGCGGCTACGGCCGATGTGATCGAGTCGTTTCTGACGGAGAGGGGAATAAAATCCCACCGCCACCTCAATAACGTCTGGGCCCGGAGCCGGCAGTGGAAAGACGGCCGGCCCACCGTCCTGCTCAACAGCCACCACGATACCGTAAAGCCCGCCGCCGGCTACACCCGCGACCCCCACCGGGCCGAGGTCATCGACGGCAAGCTCTTCGGCCTCGGCAGCAACGATGCCGGCGGCGCACTGGTCAGCCTCATGGCCGCC
>JBGTHX010000508.1:0-1816 GCA_041746055.1 Lewinella sp.
GAACTGGAAGAGATCGTGGTGCACGCCAACTACAACAGCCCCGGAAAGCTGGTCATTTCCGGCTCCGAGGAGGGGATTGAGAATGCCAGCAAGATCCTCGCCGATCTCGGCGCCCGGCGTGTACTACCGCTGAATGTCGGGGGCGCCTTCCATAGTCCGCTGATGGAGCCCGCCCGGGAGGCCCTGGAAAAGGCGATCGAGGCGACCCGCTTCCGCCCGCCGGGCTGCGAGGTGTACCAGAACGTGGACGGACAGCCGAGCGTAGCTCCCGAGGAGATCCAGCGCAAGCTGATCGATCAGCTTACGGCCCCGGTACGGTGGACGCAGACGATCCAGCACATGCAGGCCGCCGGCATCACAAATTTTGTCGAAGTAGGGGGAAAGGGTAAAATCCTGGCCGGCCTGATCAAGAAAGTGGACCGCGCCCTGGAAGTGGAGCAGCTCGACTAGCTGGCCTTGCGCTGCTTGATCTCATCGCGGATCTGGGCGGCGCGCTCGTAGTTCTCCTCGCTGAGGACGTCCTCCAGCATGGTATTGAGTTCGCCTACGGTGTAGCTGGACAGGTTGTCGCTGCGCTCTTTGGTGGGCTCGTCGCCCATATCCTGCATGTGCAGTTCCTCCTCCTCGTTTTCGCCTTCGAGTACGATCCCCGCGTTCTGCAGGATGAGCTCGTAGGTGTAGATGGGGCAGTCGAAGCGGGTAGCCAGGGCCAGGGCGTCGCTGGTGCGGCTGTCGACCTCGATGATCTCTCCGTCGCGGTCGAGGACCAGACGGGCGTAGAAAATGCCTTCCTTGAGGTCGCTGATGATGATCTCGCGCAGGTCGGTGCGGAGGGTCTCCAGGGTGTTTTTGAAGAGATCGTGGGTCATGGGGCGGGGACCGCTCATGCCTTCGATGGCGATCGCGATGGCCTGCGCCTCGGTACTGCCGATGATGACGGGCAGGCGCCGCGGACCATTCATTTCGCCCAGTACGACGGCGTAGTTCAGTGATTGGGTTACGCTGCGGCTGATGGCCATCACTCTGAGCTCGATCTTATCCATTTTGCTTCGGTAAATCCTTCAAATAAATCCTAACGAACCAGGGTCCGGCAAGTTTATGCCGTTGGCGTCGCGTAAGGGGGTGCGAAGATAATAAACGCGGGGTAGCCGCGGAACGTCTGCCTCGCGCCGCTCCGGCTATTCTTTTCCGACCGATTTGGCCTCTTGCCACAGGGCTTCCATTTCCGCGAGCGGCATCGCCGCCAGACCGCCTTCGCCGGCCCGGGCTTCGACGTGTTCGAAGCGCCGTCGGAACTTCCGGTTGGTACGCTCCAGGGCGGTTTCCGGATCGATGCCGCGCCAGCGGGCGTAGTTGATCAGGCTGAAGAGCAGGTCCCCGAACTCCTCTTCCTCTTCTGCCTTGCCGTCCGCCTCCCGGAATTCCTCGATCTCCTCCCGGATCTTGTCCCACACTTGATCGACGTTGTCCCAATCGAAACCGAACTGAGCCGTCTTTTCCTGCATCCGCATGGCCTTGACCATCGCGGGAAGGGCGGTAGGTACGCCGGAGAGCACGGTCTTCTTACCGCCCCCACGCGCCAGCTTGATCTGCTCCCAGTTCCGCTTGACGGCGTCCTCGTCCTCGGCTATGACGTCGCCGTAGATGTGGGGGTGGCGCTCCACCAGCTTGTCGCACACGCTGTTGAGGGCGTCGGCAATGTCCCAGGCCCCCTGTTCGGAGGCGATACGCGCGTAGAAGACCATGTGCAAGAGCAGGTCGCCGACCTCCTCCTTGATGCCGTCGAGGTCCTCGGAGAGGAGCTCGTCGGCGAGCT
>JBGTHX010000509.1:0-2506 GCA_041746055.1 Lewinella sp.
GGGGTCGTCCATTGCTCCGATGCCGAGGCTTCCCCCGTAGGGCGGACAGTAGGCGAAGCCCGCGCGCTCGGACAGAAAACGGACGAGTTCGAGGTCAGGATTCAATCCGGGATCGAGCTTGCGGAACAGCTTGAAGAAGAAGCGGTCGTCGTAGATGATCGCGGTGTTGCTGGTATCGATGGCCGGCACCACGCTCTCGACTTCGGCTGCCGCCTGGGTGAGTACCCGACCGGCCTCCGCCCGCAGGCCGTTACCCAGGGACTCCTCCCCCCGTACGATCTCGAAGAGTCTGGCACGGAAATCCTTCCGCGGCACGGCATCCACCAGCATACCGGTCCCTGTGATTTCCCCCAGGATCTGCTGGGGGAAACGCTGCTGGTACTCGGTGCGTTGCTCGGGACCGTGGTTGAGGGCTAGCGGCATCTGGTACCGTTCGCGGGATCCGTCGGCGAAGGATACGTCGATCAGTACGATGCCC
This sequence comes from Lewinella sp., assembly GCA_041746055.1. GTDB lineage: Bacteria > Bacteroidota > Bacteroidia > Chitinophagales > Saprospiraceae > Neolewinella. The sequence goes on from JBGTHX010000509.1 coordinate 479, forward strand.
GCGTCATCCTGGACCGGGTACACGCCGGCGATGCTACAGTCGGTGATCTGCTTTCCCTTGCTCGTAAACCAGCGCTGCTTGGGCAGATAGCCCGGAAGAAGTACATCGGTGAGGGCGGCTCGGAAATCCCGGTCCTGGAAAAGCTGACGAAAGGAAACGGTAGCTGGCATGCGAAATCTTGAGTGTTCTGTGCTCATATAGCGTTACCGGGGGGCAAAGGTTTAATGGCCGCCACCCGGAAACCGGCGCTTTATCAGCGCTGGTTGTACTCCCGAAGCAGCCCGTACATCCGCTTGATGTCGTAGCGGTCGTCGGGAAATACCCAGTTGCGGCGGTCTCGCGTCTGGATCAGTAACACCTGCTGGTTGAGATTCATCCCCCGTCCTACGGATTCGAGCCGCACGCTGCTCAGCCGCGGCAGGGGAAGCTTCTCCCCGTCCACAACGAAGGCGGCCGGGCCGATCGCTACCTTGGGATATTTAAAGGAGCTCCACAAACCGCCCAAAAAAGCCATCAGGAAGAGCAGGGCCACGAAGTAAGCCAGCATGGGCAGCAACACGCGCTGCCGCGGATCCCGGTGGCCGGAGCGGCTGACTTTTATGGCCAGGAAGATCATGATCGCCACGCCCAGACCGCAGCCGATGAGGGTGGCGTACAAGTCGGCACGTTCCGGAACGAAATGCTGAAGCTCGTTCATCGGCCGGGGGCGTCCGCTGCGTCCCGCTTCCTGAGGTTGTCGATCACCTCGCCAATTTGTTCCGCTCCGATACGCTTGCTTACGATCTTCTTGTCGCGGTCCAGGACGAAGATGGTGGGGGTCGACTTGATGTCGTAGTCGCGGTAATACCGCTGGTAGGGGTCCACTACCTGTACCCAGTCGCCGGTGTCGTACTCGTCGACGTAGTCCCAGCACTCACCGATCTCTTCCAATCCCTTCGTGCAGACCGAGAAGATCGTCACGCCCTTGTCCTTGTAGGCCTCGTAGAATTCCTTCATCGGCGGGGTGGACCGCTTGCAGGCCGGACAGTCGTAGCGCCAAAAGTAGAGCACCGTGAAGTCCGAGTCGATATCATACAGGGTGGTATCATTCCCGGCCCGGGTGACCATCTTCATATCGGGCGCGATCTCACCGATGAGCAGCGGCTTGAGCCGGTCGGCGGTCTCCACCATTTTGGCCTGCTGCTCCTCGTCCGCCCAGTAAGCCTTGCCACTGCGGTAGTAGGCGTCCACCATATGCACGTAAAGCGCATCCATACCCACGATCTGGCTGCTGGCCGCCTCGTTTGTGAAGTGAACCACAAAATACTTGTAGGCTTCGGAATGCGGGTCGAACCGCGCGAGCACCCGGTCGATGGCCGCGGCCAGGGTATCAGGGTGCTTGACCTGCAGGCTGTTTACATAATAGTCGACCCGCTGAAACAGGAAGGGGGTGCGGATGAGCCGGGGGTCCGACAGGTCCAGTCCGTCAAAGTAGTGCTCCTGCAGCCAACGCCACTGCCGGGTGCGCCTCTCCTCCCCATCCGCGATTTCGCTGTAATCGGGGGGGATGGCCGGCTGGTTGCTTTTGATAATGGCCGCGACGAAGGCATTGGGGTGCTCCTTCAGGACGGTCTCCTGATATTTCTTCACCCGCCCGTCAAGTTGCTCGAGCTCCGCCTCTGCCTTGGCTACCAATACCGCTTCGGCGGTGGAATCCGCGACCGTAGCGCGCAATTCCGCACTCTCCTGCTGCCGGGCATTGAGGAAGTCCAGGTAAGCGTAGAACAATTCGTTTTCGGAACTGCCCTGCGCACTGACCCGGTTGAGCGCATCCACGCCGGTGGACAGGGCGAAGTCCTGATCCCCGTCGCTGCCGATTACCAGCTGAAAGTAGTTGTTGTCCGGGGCCAGCACGACCAGGTAGATACCGGGATCGAGGGCGGCGGAGTCGCCGGTGAATACGAAATCCCCCGCATCACTGCGGTAGGCGGTATCCACGATATACTGCTTGTCCATCAGGTAGTAGCCCAGGGTAAGCATCTCCTCATC
>JBGTHX010000510.1:0-3425 GCA_041746055.1 Lewinella sp.
CTGCACCCCACCACTGGCCGGGTACTGCACACAAAGGATCACCTGGCCGGCTTTTTTGCCTGGGTGCTGCGGGGGCACATGTACCTGTGGTTGCCCATGGACATCGGTAGCCTGGTGGTCAAGTATGGCATCCTCGTGTTCCTGCTCATTCTCGTATCGGGCTTACTGATCTGGCTACCGGGCCGGGTAAAAACACTGCGGCGTAACCTCTCCTTCCGCTGGAAGCCCACGACTGGCTGGCGGCGCAAGAATTTCGACCTGCACGGAATTGGGGGCATGTACCTGGGGGTGTTTGCCCTCCTGTTCGCCGTAACGGGCTCGGTGATCGGCCTGCCCTGGGTTTACCAGTTAACGTACAGAGCTCTGGGGGGCAGTGGAGATGCTAGTTTCGTGATTCCTGAAAACGTCAGCGCGGGTCCGTCCGCAGCGGCCGATGACCGGACCGTCCCCTACGACCAACTAATCCCCCGCCTGATGGTCGAGGAGCCGGCGGCAACGGGCTATGAGCTTCACTATCCACACGCGGCATCGTCCAGCGTCTACGTCGAGGTCATGCGGGGCGAGGGAACCATCTACCGCAACGATTTTCGCTATTTCGACCAGTATACCCTGGAGGAGATATCCTCCCCAAGTGTCTACGCCCGGTATGCGGATGCCGACTTTGCGAAGTTCGTTCTGCGACTGAATTACGATGTCCACATCGGTGCTATTGGCGGGCTGCCGGGTAAGGTGCTGGCCTTTCTGGCGAGCTTATGCATCGCTGCCCTGCCGGTGACGGGCTTTCTGGTCTGGTACGGTCGCCGATGGAAGAAGACCAATAAGCTGACCGCCAGGAAGCGCACGCTAGCACGAGTGCCGGAGCAAGTGAACTAGCCAGGGAAGCCATGGAGCTTATCGTTCTTCTCGCGTATATCGTTTGTTGACTCTATCGAAAAAGTGAAACACTGCGGCAACCGTCTTTCCCCTCCTTGAGCGTCTGGACGAAAGCAAAAACAGTTTCCCAAAACGTGGTATTCTACAACCCAATTCCCACACCGCGATGAATGGCTCGATTAGTTTCTGGACCTTTTATTCCCGTGTCGGATAACACTTAGGTTGGAACTAGAACCTATCTCCTCTCCTTTGCGGCCTGAGCTTCCAGACCGGCTGTATTTATTGTATGTTTGCGATAAAACAATCAATTTCTAATGGGAGCTGTAAAGAACGAGTTATTTACCGACCGCCAGAACGAAATCGCCCGCTTCGCTAAAGCCTTCGCGCACCCGGCGCGGGTGGCCATCCTGCAGTACCTGTTCCGTATGGATGCCTGCGTCTGCGGGGACATCGTCAGTGAGGTAGGGCTGGCGCAGCCCACTATCTCCCAGCACCTCAAGGAGCTCCGCCAGCTGGGCCTAATCAAGGGTACCGTAGAAGGAACCAGCGTGTGCTACTGCATCGATACCGATGATTGGGGCGAGATGAAGACGGTCATGACGGACTTTCTGGACCAGGACCTCTCCGCCGTCGACTGCTGCTAAAAAAAAATTTGCGCACTTCAATCGCAATATTGCAATAATTAAATACCAAGTTTCTGTGAAAATCATTCTGTTCAGCGACATTCACGCCAACCTGCCGGCCCTTGAGGCCTTCTTCGTCGACGCCGAGACCCACCAGGCCGACGCGATCTACTGCCTTGGCGACCTGGTCGGCTACAACATCTGGCCCAACGAGGTCATCGCGGAGATCCGCCGCCGCCGCATCCCGACGATCGCCGGCAACTACGACTTCGGCATCGGCCGCCACAGCGACGAATGCGGCTGCGCCTACAAAACCGATGAAGAAAAGGCCAACGGTGCCGTCTCCATCGCCCTGACCAACGAGCTCGTCAACGAAGACAACCGGGCCTACCTGCGCACCCTGCCCGCCCACATTCGCCTGGATTTTCAGCTCAACGACGACACCCTGCGCCTGCTGCTGGTCCACGGCAGCCCCCGGCGGATCAACGAGTACCTCTTCGAGGACCGGCCCGAAAAAAGCCTGCTGCGGATCCTCGAGGAGGCGGACGCCGACGTCCTCTGCTTTGGGCACACCCACCAGCCCTTTCACCGCGTCCTGAATTCCGGCGACGATGCCGCCCCCCACTTCCGCCACGCCATCAACATCGGCTCGGTGGGTAAACCCAAGGACCGCGACAACCGGGGCACCTACGCGATCCTGGAGTTCGACGCCACCTCTTCCACGCTGGATCAGGACAGCCTCTCGGTCACTTTCGCCAAGTTCGACTACGACATCGAAACCGCCGCCCGGGCCGTCGAGGACAGCCGGCTGCCGAATGCGTACGCGGACAACCTTAGAAACGGCTACTAACCAACCTATCATGGAACAATCCTCAGACCTTTATTTCTCCCCCGAGCATACCTGGATCCGCCTGGACGGCGATTCCGCCACCGTCGGCATTTCCCCCTTCGCCCAGGAAGAACTCGGCGAAATCGTTTACGTCGAACTGCCGCGGGTGGGGGAGACTTTCCAGCGGGACGAGGTTTTCGGCTCGCTGGAATCCCTGAAGACCGTCAGCGACCTCTTCCTGCCCCTGGCGGGCGAAGTCACCGCGGTGAACGAGCGACTGGCCGACGAGCCGACGCTCGTCAACGAGCAACCCTTCATGGCGGGCTGGCTGATCAAGATCCGCCCCACTAACCCCGAGCAACGGCAGGAATTACTTACCGCCGCGGCCTACGACCAGCTGACCAAAAACCCGTAAGACGAATGCAAACGACCCCCACCAAACGCCTAACCTTCCTCGACAGCTACCTCACGCTGTGGATCTTCCTCGCCATGCTCGTGGGCGTGGGGCTGGGCTACGCCTTTCCCTCGATCCCCGCCGGCCTCGAGTCCTTCAGCAGCGGTACGACCAACGTACCCATCGCCATCGGCCTCATCCTGATGATGTACGCCCCCCTGGCCAAGGTCAACTACGCCTTGCTGCCACGGGTATTCCGTAACGTTCGCATCCTGTCGATCTCGCTCTTGCTGAACTGGGTCATCGGTCCGGTCCTCATGTTCGTGCTGGCGATCACCTTCCTGCGCGACTACCCGGAGTACATGGTAGGCATCATCCTCATCGGCCTGGCGCGCTGCATCGCGATGGTGCTAGTCTGGAACGACCTGGCCGAGGGCAGCAGAGAGTACGGAGCCGGACTGGTGGCGCTCAACAGCATCTTCCAGGTCTTCGCCTACAGCTTTTACGCCTGGATCTTCATCACGGTGCTGCCCCCCTACTTCGGATTTCCGGGCGGCATCGTGGACATCTCCGTCGCTACCATCGCCGAGAGCGTGGCCATTTACCTGGGCATCCCCTTCCTGTTGGGCATCCTGAGTCGGGTGATCCTGGTCCGGCTAAAGGGGGAAGACTGGTACCGCGATACCTTCATTCCCGCTATCTCCCC
>JBGTHX010000511.1:0-15500 GCA_041746055.1 Lewinella sp.
AGACTGTCCATGACCAGCTGCAGCGAGCGGTTGTGGACCATGTTGACGGTATTGCCGGTTCCGGTGTAGTCCATGTAGAACTCTTTATCGTCCTCGACGAGCCGGTAGTACACCTGATTGTCCAGGCCCTTCATGCCCAGCATTGGTCCGATGTGGTTGCCCTCCGCGGTGTGGTTGTACACCACGTCGAGGAGGACTTCCAGACCAGCGCGGTGCAGCTCCTTCACCATGTCCTTGAACTCGATCACCTGCTCACCGGCGCGGCCGGAGGCGGCGTAATCGGCGTGGGGCGCGAAGAAGGACTGGCTATTGTACCCCCAGTAGTTGCGGAGGCCCTTGTCGATGAGGTGGCTGTCCTGGACGAAATGGTGGACCGGCATGAGCTCCACGGCGGTGACGCCCAGGTCCTTCAAGTAGGCGATGGTGGCCGGGTGGGCCAGTCCGGCGTAAGTACCGCGGATCTCCTCCGGCAGGTCGGGGTGCTGCTCGGTCAGGCCCTTTACGTGCATCTCATAGATGACCGTCTCGTGCATGGGCGTTTCGAGTTTCTGGTCACCCTCCCAGTCGTAGCTGGTGTCGATCACCACCCCCTTAGTGATATAGGGTGCGCTGTCACGCTCGTCCATGGTGAGGTAGCGCTTCGGGTGCTTGTCCTCCAGGGGGTAAGGAAACACTGCAGGGTGCCAGTCGATCGTACCGTCGATCGCCTTGGTGTAGGGATCGATCAGCAGTTTGTTGGGGTTGAAGAGGTTACCCTCCTTCGGATTCCAGTCTCCGTGGGCGCGGTAACCATAGCGCCATCCGGTCTCCAGCCGGGGAATGAAGCAGTGCCAGATCTGGTCGGTCTGCTCCATCATGCGGATGCGGTATTCCTCCTGATCGGGTGTTTCCCGGCGAAAGAGGCACAGGTCCATTCGGGACGCACGTTCACTAAACACCGCGAAGTTCACGCCCTCCGGCGACCAGGTGGCCCCCAGCGGGTAGGGCCGGCCGGGCCAGATTTCGATATCTCCGAATTTGCCGTAGGGATGCTTCAGCTGTTGCTGGGTGATGGATTGATCTTTGGTCATACAGGTCGATTGTGCCCGGGCGGGCTTAGCGTGGCGCTTGGAAACAAAAAGGGAGGATGCGTGGAATGCGGTTCACTTCCTAACGGTGACCGCCGGCGCTCGTTCGAAAATGGGAAGTCAGATATTGGATGCGGCTAGTAATTTCCCCCGGCCAGCATCACGAGGGTGCAGCCGGTCACGGTTTCGATGCCCTGCTCGCGCGCCAGGCGGCTGAGTTCCGGGTTTTCGGTACCGGGATTGAAAATGATCCGTTTTGGAGCGACGCGAAGGATCCAGTCGTAGTACTCGGGCTGGTGCTGGGGGCCTACGTAGAGGGTGATCGTATCGATGGCGGGAACGTCGGGCTTGCCATGGAGGATCTCCTGACCCTGTACCCGGCCGTCCTTAATTCCCACCGGCACGATGGGGTGCCCCCGGGCGGTGAGCCTCTCGGCCGCCAGATAGGCGTAGCGGGTAGGATTAGGGGTGGCACCCAGTATGAGTGTGGTTTTCAAGGGGTCAGTTTATTTCACTAAGCAAACATTTCAACGGCCGGATTGTGCTGCGCGCAACGACTTCCCCCGGCACCTGCGCCCCCGCCATACGGGGAAACCTGACAGGCCTGCTATTGAATGTAGAGACACGAATAACCCCCTCCTACGGGCATTAGTTCGGGCCCGGAGGAAGGTTTCACTTCCGCATCAGGTCTACCTGCGGCCAGATGTCCCCCACCAGGCTCACCAGTCCGTAGATCAGCAACTGGATACCGATGGCCATCACCAGAAAGCCCATGATCCGGCTGAGGGCCGACAGGCCGGCGCGACCCAGCAGGCGGAACAGCAAGGGGGCGTACTGCAGGGTAACGAACACCAGCAGGGCCATGACGGCCACCACGCCCACAATGAGGATACTGCCTTCCCAGCCCGGGTCGCCGGCCGAAAGCCCGATGAGCAGGGAAATGCTGCCGGGGCCGGACAGCATCGGCATGGCCATGGGGGTAAAACTGATATCTTCCTTGGCCTGGGCCTCCTCCTCGATCTCGTGGGAGATGCGCCGCCGCTCGGCCTTGCTGTTGAGGAGGCCGTAGCCACTGTTGACGATGATGAGCCCCCCGGCAATGCGGAGGGCATTGAGGGAGATGCCAAAAAAGTTCAGGATCACGCTCCCCGCGAAGAAGAACACGATGAGGATCATCATGAAGTAAACCGCCGTGCGCTGAGCGGTATGGGAGCGCTCCCGGTTGCTGTAATCATTCGTCAGGGTAAGGTACATGGGTACCGCGCCGAAGGGGTTGACGACGGAGAACAGTGAACCGAGGGTGGCGAAGAAGAAGCTGATCATAGGGCGGGGAACGCCGGTGCCGGGGACTAGGTTGGGCCGGGGTTCTTCCGCCGGCTAAGGGATTTCCGGTTCATGATTTCGCAGCTGTCGCGGTCGGCGATCACTTCCCGCCCGATGGCGATGGCCTTCCGCAATTGCGTTTCGTCGCGCTGGTGAATAGCGGGTTTTTTAGCATCCCGTTCCCGTTGCCACTTTTCGGAAAATAAATTGTCGTACGCGACCCGCCCGCGCTAAAGTCGCTCGTAAATCCCGGCGATACCCTGTCCGCCGCCGACGCAGGCCGTGACCATGCCGTACTTCAGGTCGCGGCGCTTCATTTCGTCGAGCAGCTGGATTGAGAGCTTGGCCCCCGTGCAGCCGAGGGGGTGGCCCAGGGCAATGGCTCCACCGTTCACGTTGACGATCTCGGGGTCGAGCCCGACCTCCCTGATCACGGCCAGGGCCTGGGTGGCGAAGGCTTCGTTGAGTTCAACCAGCTGGATGTCGTTTAGGCTCAGACCGGCCTGCTTCAGGGCCTTGGGGATGGCCACGCAGGGGCCGATGCCCATATAGAGCGGGTCAACCCCACCCACGGAGCAGCTAACGAGCCGGGCGATGGGCTCCAGTCCGAGCTGCTTCACCATCTCGCCGCTCATTACGATCACGAAGGCCACCCCGTCGCTGGTCTGGCTGCTGTTGCCGGCGGTCACTACGCCATCCTGCTGGAAGACGGGCCGGAGTTTGGACAGTGCCTCCATGCTCGTGGAGCGACGTACGCCTTCGTCGACGGCGACGGTGTGGCTGCTCGTCTGCCGCTTGCCGTCCTTGACGAAGACCTCCTCCACCTCGATCGGTACGATCTGGTCGGCAAAGCGCCCTTCGTCGATGGCTTTCGCGGCCCGCTCGTGGCTGCGGACGCTGAAGGCATCGGCTTCCTCGCGGGTGACGTTGTATTTCTTGGCCACCGCCTCGGCGGTGATGCCCATGCTTACGACATAGTCCGGCGTGGTACTGGCCACCTCGTAGCTGGGGGCCAGTTTGTAGCCCGTCATGGGAATTTGGCTCATGCTCTCGGCTCCTCCGGCCACGAACACTTCCCCCATACCGGCCTTCACCTTGGCCACGGCCATGGCGATGGTTTCCAGTCCGCTCGCGCAGTAGCGGTTGACGGTCACGCCGGGCACCGATTTACCCAGGGCGCGGAGGCTAATCTGCCGGCCCACCTGGAGGCCCTGCTCCCCTTCGGGATTGGCGCAGCCTATGAGAACGTCGTCCACCAGCTGCGGATCGATTGTGTCGTTCTTTTCGAAGAGCGCCTGGATGACGCGTACCGCGAGGTCGTCGGAGCGGAAGTTTTTAAATCCGCCGCGGCCGGCTTTGCCTACGGCGCTTCTGAGGCCGTCTATGATGTATGCTTCGCGCATGATCCTGATCTTTATTTATGGTTGGTAGATAGTTTTGAAAGGGCTATGGTAGCAAGTCAGGCGGCAATCTCAGTTGGAGATATTCCCCTTTACCCCTTTCCTCTAATTCCGCAACGGCTTATTAGTCTGCAGCATATGCTGGATCCGCTCCAGTGTTTTCTGCTCGCCGCAGAGGCTCAGGAAGGCTTCCCGTTCGATGTCGAGCAGGTATTGTTCGCTCACCTGCTGGGTGCCGGTAAGGTCACCGCCGCAGAGGACCCAGGCGATCTTCTTAGCGATCTTAATGTCGTGGGCGCTGGCAAAGTGGCCCTTCTGCAACTCGTTGGCGGCCGCGTAGAGGGCAGCCAGTCCACCGCGGCCGAGTACGGTGATGTCGTCGCGCTTCCGGGGCATGGTGTAGCCGTCGTCGGCCAGGTCCAGCACCATACGCTTGGCCTCGGTGAGGTTACGGTCCTTGTTCACGACGATCTTGTCGCGACCGTGGATCAGGTAGCCGTAGTTGTAGGCTTCGTAGCCGCTGGTCGACACCGATGCCATGGCAACGGTTTTAAAGCGCTCGATCAGCGTTGGGATCATCACGTCGCCTTCGAAGAAGCTATCGCTGGTGCGCAGCGCGAATTCCTTGGTACCGCCGCCGCCGGGAATGACGCCGATACCGGCTTCCACCAGGCCGATGTAGCTCTCGGCCGCCACCGCCCCGCCGTCGCAGTGCATCAGGCTCTCGCAGCCGCCGCCGAAGACGTAGCCCTGGGTAGCCGCGATCACGGGGATGGAGGAGTAGCGCAGGCGCATCACGCTCTGCTGAAAGAGATTGACGGCCTGATTCAGTTCGTCGAACTCCTGCTGGTAGGCCAGCTGGGCAATCAGCATGAGGTTGGCACCCACGCTGAAGTTATCGGCGTTGTTGCCGAGCACCATGCCACGCCAGCCTTCCTCCTCCAGTTTCGTGATGGCCTCCTGGTAGCCGCGCAGTACCCCCTCGCCGATGCTGTTGTGGGCACTGGTGAATTCCAGGCAGGCGACGCCGTCCCCGATGTCGTGGAGGGTGACCTCGCTGTTCTGGTAGATGGGCGTCTTGTCGCGGTAGTTGTCCAGAATAACGAAGGCTTCGGTGCCGGGCTTGACCTTATAGGTCTGGCTCTTGAGATCGTAGTACTTGAGCTGTCCGTCCTCCCGCTTGTAGAAGCTGTCGTGGCCGGCGGACTGCATGTCCTTCACCCACTGAGGGATAGTTCCCCCGTCGGCCTCGGCGGCGTCGATGCCCGCCTGCAGGCCCACGGCATCCCAGTATTCGAAGGGGCCCATCTTCCAGGCGTAGCCGGCGCGCATGGCGTCGTCGATGCTGTAGAGGTTATCGCTGATCTCGGGGATTCGGTTGGCGGAGTAGGCGAACAGGCCCGCGAGCATGCGGCGCACAAACTCGCCCCCCTTGTCTTCGGCAGCGAAGAGGGCCTTGACGCGGCGTTCCAGATCGTCGATCTGCTTGGAGGTCTTCAGACTGGGAAGATCATCCCGCTGCGGGGACTCATATTCGAGCGACTTCAGGTTGAGTCCGAGGATCTGGCGGTTGCCCTCCTCGTCGAGCACCTTTTTGTAGAAACCCTGCCCGGTCTTGTTGCCCAGGAAGTTGTTGTCTAACAGAAACTGGTAGTACTGCGGGATCTCCATCACGGCGCTGGCCTCGTCGTCGGAGGCGTTCTCGCGGATGCCGGTCATCACGTGGGCGCCGGTATCGTGTCCCACCAGGTCGCCGAGGCGGAAGGTGCCGGTTTTGGGACGACCGAGGGTGGGACCGGTCAGTTTATCGACCGTCTCGATACGCAGGCCCAGCTCGTCAGTCAGCGCATAACTTTTAGAAAGGCTGTACACCCCGATGCGGTTGCCGATGAAGGCGGGCGTGTCCTTCGCCATGACCGTAGTCTTGCCGAGGAATAGGTCGCCGTAGTGCATGAAAAAATCCAGGACCTCCTGCTTGGTGTCCGGACCGGGGATGATCTCGAATAAGCGCAGGTAGCGGGCCGGATTGAAGAAGTGGGTGCCGCAGAAGTGCTGCCGGAAATCCTCGCTCATCCCCTCCTGGATCATGCGGATCGGGATACCGGAGGTGTTCGTGGTGATCAGACTACCCTTGCGCCGCACCTTGTCTACTTGGGCCAGCACTTTCTGCTTGATGTCCAGGCGTTCCACCACGACCTCGATGATCCAGTCGTAGTCCCCGAGCTTATCCATATCGTCGGTGAAATTTCCGACGGTGATGCCCTTGGCAAAATCCCTGTCATAGAGCGGCGCCGGCTTCGACTTGATGGCGGTCTGCAGGGCCTGGGTCGCTACCGAGTTGCGGACGGCTGGCCTGGTCTCGGTAGCGTCCATATCGCGCGGGAGGATGTCGAGCATCAGCACTTCGAGGCCCACGTTGGCAAAGTGGCAGGCGATGCCGGAGCCCATGACACCGGAGCCCAGAACGGCGGCGCGGCGGATGTGTCGGGAGGGGGTATGGGTCATATCATGATCGTTTAGCGAAAATTCGCTGGCTAAGGTAAATAAAAGCTTGCGGCCGGCAAAGGTTGACGGCCCGCACTACTCTATCGCTTGGGTAGCGCCCTTAGTTTACTGGTGATGGCTTCCCGTTCTTCGTCGGTAAGGGCCCGGTACGTGCTACTGGTATCCAGGTGAAAATAACGGCTCTCCTGGGAGGTAATGGGCTGGGAGCGAAAATTGCTCAGAAATATGTTCTTGTTGCTCGTATCCACCCGGTTCGGGTCATACGGCTTTAGCGTGACGGCGGGACCGTGCTCGGGTAAGCTCGAGAGTAGCAGCGTTTCGATCGGTAGGCTCCAGCGCATGCCGAAATACTCATCCCACGCCGCGGTGGGTTTGAGCAGAAATTTACTGCCCGGCAGTTGCTGCAGTTCTCCAACTACCGTCGTCAAGTTATCCAGCCGTTGCTGGTAGAACCGGTAGCTCTCCCCGATCGACACCAGCCGAAGAGAGAAAATGAACACCATCACCCCAATCACCGCACCCCTGCGCCGCAATAGCGGCAAAAAGTGAAACACGAAGGGCGTGGCGAGAATCAGCGAGAAGCCCATCCATTCGCTCTCCACGTAAAAGAGCATCTTTCGGTCGAAGTCGCCCGAGAAGGTGAGACACACCAGAATATAGTACCCCAGCGCGGCCCCCACGGTGACCGGCAGCAGCAGCCACCTTCTCCGCACGATCACCGCCATCAGACCGAGGGCCGCGATCGGAAACAGCAGCCAGTACTCGTGCCCGAACCAGTACTGCATGGTGCGGCTCATACCGTTGGTGAAGGCACCCTCAATGACGGACCAGTTCATGCCATTTACGGTTTTCAATTTGGAACTGTCGTAGGAGGTGACCTGGCTCATATCGTAGCGCCAATAGACCGCCAGGGCAATTACCAGGGTGTAAAATACCAAGCGAAGTGGACGCGCTGCCCTCCCTTTCTGGTACAGGGATTCTAGGCCCGTGTACACCCACAGAAAGGTGAAGGGCGCTGCAACCAGCATGTGGGTACTGGCCGCCAGGAAAATCAGTACTACCAACATCAGGTGATCGAAAGCGTTAAACCGGTCCTTTTTGCCCTCCAGGTACCGGTAGCAGCCCAGGAAGAGGATCATCCAAGTCACCGCCTGGTGGATCTCATTGTTGGTCCAGAAGTACACGTCCGAAACCATCAGCGTGAAGTAGAGGGCCAGCAACACGCCGAGCCGGTACTGCTTCCAGAGAAAACCGACCACCAGCATCACGGTGGTGTAGAACAGGTAAAACCCGATGGAATAGGCCACCAGTACGCCCCGCAGGGTAAAGCCCAATTGGCCGGCCAGCCACGGAAACCCCTGGGTAATGAAGGAGCCGTAGCGCCGCTCGGAGATCATCAGGGTCTCCAGGTCCAGGACCTCGTAGGTGATGAAGGCAGGATCGAGAAACAGGATGCGCTGCTTGTACCACACCACCGATCCGATCAGCAACACTACCATTGTAGCCAGGGCCACCAGGTACGCGCTACGGTCATTTGCTCCCCCCGCTTTTATCATTCCCGCCGGATTAACGTCTGCCGCAGGATCATCCCCTTTTCGGCTTTATCGTTCCACGCCAGGTCAAAACAGGCCCCGGTATCGCCCCCGCAGCAATCGTTGCACTGGGTATGGCGGGCATCAATGAAACGTTCCACGAGACCCAGTCCGGGCGCGTAGCGCTCGTAGGCGGACCGCAGGTCGATCAGGTTGTCGACCTCGGCCTGTTCCACCGTGACCACGCTGTCGACTTCCAGTCCGGTGTCGAGAGTCAGGCGCTGGTCGGTTTCCCCGTAGCGGTAGTTCCACCCCCCATAGACGTCCAGGAATTCCGGTCCGACGAGGATCTCCCGCTGCTCGTCGAAAGCCGCGTTTCCGTCCCAGGAAACCCCGCTACGTAGGGGGAGCACTAGTTTGGTGAAGGAGAGATTGTCCTCACTCCGCATCAGCGTCCCGTCCGTACGGGTGATGGTATAGGTTTGCTTGAAGCGGAATTCCGCCGCCCCCTCGGCGCGTTCCCAGCGTTCCCCGCGATAGATCGTATTACCGTCCCCGCCCAGGTAGCTTTCCACCAGCGTTTCCCGCGCTTCCAGGCGGGCGGTGTCGTAGCGGATGCCACCCACCGTCGGCACCAGCACCACGCTGTCTACCTGGTAGTAGGCCGCACGGTTTAGTTCCAGGGGGTAGTAGCGGTCGAGCGTCGCCTGCAGGCTTGGGGTGGCCACCTCCTCATCGCAGGAGGCAAAGGTCAGCAGGCAAACCAGCAGCAGGAGGTAGGTCAGGGTATTCTTCATGCAGTCGTACTTGTCCCGGACGTACGGTAACGGTAAACGAAGGCACCGATCACGCCCAGCAGGATCAGAACGCTGCAGATCAGGGAGATGGTACGCCCCAGCGTGTAACTACCCGGTGCAAAAGTCATCGTGATGGTGTGGTCGCCGGCGGGTACCCGCAGCGCGCGCAGGGCATAATTGGCCCGCAACAGTTCAGCGGGTTGTCCATCAATGGTCGCCTCCCAGCCGAGGTCGGGTCCGTACCAGATCTCGGAGAATACGGCCAGCTGATCGGACGGCGAGGAGAAGCGGTACGCCAGTGCGTTGGGCGCATAACTGGTGAGCTCGATCGTTCCGTTCCCGTCGGGCTGCAGGGCGGCGAGCGCGGGTGCGAAGGTTTCGTCTACAATAGCCGTGCCCTTCAGGTCGTCGACCGTGCCGAGGGCGGCGAACTCCGCATCCGGTCCGGCTACGTAGTCTATCTGCTTCACGAGCCAGGCATTACCGAAGGCTTCCGGATTGCGCTGGGCGGTGAGTTCGCCATTGTCGCCCGGGACGAGGATGTACTTGGTATTCAGCATGCTGATCACGTCCATGTCGCGCGGACCTAGGTAACCGTCGATGAGGTCCTGGTAGCGGCGCATCTTCACGGCCGAATAGCCGCCGAGGCTCTTGTGGAAGTAGCTGGTGAAGGCGTCCTGGTCCAGCGGTCGGGACAGGTTCAGCACCCGGAAGTTCGGATCGGGATCCTGCAGGATCTGCTGGTCGGCAGGGCTGGGCTGGATGGCGTTCTCCACGGCGCGGGTGGGCTGGAAGTCATCGTAGGTGAGGTAGCGCCCGTCGATACCCGCGAAGTCAGCAAAGCCGAAGGTGCCCAGGGCGACGGCCGCCCAGGTGACGCCCAGGGTACCCTTCCACAGCAAATAGAGGGCCCCGAAGGTGAGACCGACGAACAGGAAGCTGCGCATGGCATCGGAGAAGTAGACGTCCGACCGGGTAGCTTCCAGGGCACCCACCAGTTGGTTTACGTTGCCCTGTCCCCCGGTGAAGCGGGCAATCTGGGCGGCGTCCTGGGCTCCGGCGTAGTCGAGGGTAAAGCCCAGTACGATCACCAGTAGTCCGAGACCCGCCGCGGTAAACCCGGCGAATTTGAGTTGGCGCCCCGCGGCTTCGGGGTCACGGCCGTACAGCCCGTACCACCGCTGGATCCCCAGGATGCCGAGCGCCAGCATGAGGAAGGCGGCCACGCTCAGCGCGGAGTTGGGGGTCCGGAAGTTATTCAGCAGCGGCAGGTGGTCGAAGAGCAGGCGGTTGAGGAAGCCGCCGTTGCT
This sequence comes from Lewinella sp., assembly GCA_041746055.1. GTDB lineage: Bacteria > Bacteroidota > Bacteroidia > Chitinophagales > Saprospiraceae > Neolewinella. The sequence goes on from JBGTHX010000511.1 coordinate 9,935, forward strand.
GCCCAGGCTGAGGAGGAAGATCAGGGCGGTGCCCCCGCCTAGCCAGATACGGGCCGACAGCGAGGCCGTGAACAGACCGAATAGGAAGAGCGCCCAGGCCACCGCACCCAGGTAGATCGGCCCCTCGGTGAAGGGGAGACTACCGTGGTAGAGCGGTGCCGGGAAGGTGGCCGGCACGCGGAAGCCCGCCCGTGTCATGGCCTGCCCGAAAGCGGTGCTCCGGTCGATCTCCTGTCCACTGCCGCCCCCGGCCGCCAGCGGGGCGTAGGGGGCCAGCATGTCCTTGAAGCCATTGCTCCACTGCATGGCGTAGCCGTAGTCCAGTCCGCCCGATCGATCGGCTGTGTTGCCCTGTCCGGGCACCCCGCTGCCCGCGGAGAGGACGGCCCCGCCCCGCATGGACTGCGGCAGGTACTCCGTAGTGGTAAGGAGGTTACTCGCTCCCGCCCCGAGTGCCAGACCCAGCCCCAGCAGCAGTACCGCCATCGCTTTACCGAAGACGACCAGCGCCCCGCCGCGGAGGTGGCGAATGAATTCGGCGACCCCCAGAAAAGGCAGCGTGAGGCCGAAGTAGTAGAGCATCTGCGGGTGATTGGCCAGGATGGCCAGTCCCATGCCCAGGGCGAATACCGCCCCCCCGATCAGGTAGCGCTCCCGGAACGCCAGCAGTACGCCCGCCGCTACGAGGGGCAGGTACATGATGACGCCGAGCTTACTCACGTGCCCCGCGTCGTAGAGGACGATGTTATTCGTGGCGATGCCCACCGTCACGGCTCCGGCCAGACTCACCCAGGGATTGACGCCCAGCAGCACCATCATCAGGTAAAAGGTCAGCATTCCGCAGAAGACATAGCCCGCCGGCCCGTTCAGGAAGCCAAAGAAGACCCGGTGGGCGTACTTCAGTTGGTTGCCCGCGCTCACCCGGGCGATCTGGTAGGTGGGCATCCCGCCGAACATGGCGTTGGTCCAGTTGGTCCGGTCTCCGGTCTGCTCCTGGAACTCCGTCAGTTCCCGCGAGGCTCCGCGGTACTGCATGATGTCTCCCTGCTGCAGGCTCTTCCCCTGAAACTGGGGCAGGAACAGCGCGACGACGATCAGGAAGAAAGCGGCCAGGGCGACCAGGTGCGGCAGGAGTGGCTTGAATTTCATGCGGACGGCTTAAAAGAAGTCGACGTCGACGTCGTAGGGATAGGTAATCAGGTAGTTCATCGCCTCCTCCACCGGGTACTGCTCGAAGACGATCTGGTACAGCATTTCGGTGATGGGTACGCGCAGCCGCAGGCTGCGCGCCAGGTGGCGGGTGATCATCAGGGTGCGTACCCCCTCGGCCAGTTCCTGGCTCGTGGCGGCCACCTCCTCGAGGCGTTCTCCGGTACCGATGCGGTAGCCGAACATGTAGTTGCGGCTCTTCTTGGAGGTAGCGGTTGCGATGAGGTCCCCTATCCCGGCGGTGCCAAAGAAAGCGCGTTTGTCGCTGCCCAGGGCTTGTCCGAAGTGGACCATCTCCACCAGTCCGCGGGTGATCAGCATGGCCTGGATGTTCTTACCCAGCCCTACTCCCTTGAGGATGCCGGAGCCGAGGGCGATGACGTTCTTGAGCACGCCCGCCAGTTCGGCACCCAGGAGGTCGTAGGTGCTGAAGACGTGCAGCTGCTGCGACTTCAGCACGAGCTTGGCGCGGTTGCTGACTTCGTCGAATTTGCTGGCGATGACGGAGGCGGAGGGCTGTCCGTCGAGCAGTTCCCGGGCAAGATTGGGGCCGGTAAGGGCACCCACCCGCACGACGACGCTCTCCTGGCGGATCACGTCGGTCATGGTATGTACGTTCTTACGCTCGATGCCACGGCGGGCGATATCCGCCTCGTCGATACCGGTCACGTCCAGGCCCTTGGTGCCGTGGATCAGCAGGTGGCTGGGCCGCAGGTGCTCGGTGATGCTGCGCATCATCGGCCGAAAGTTGTCGGAGGGTACGATGGGGAAGATGAGCTGGCAGCGGTCGGCCACCTCCGCGAAATCATTTACGAGGCGCACCCGGTCGTGGAGGGGCACGCCGAAACGGAAGCGCTCGCGGTTGAGCCGCTCGGTCAGTTCCGGATTCCGGCTGTAGACCAGCACCTCGGTGTTGTGGGCCAGCAAATTGGCCATGGCGGTTCCGAAGGTGCCCGCCCCGATGACGCCTACGGGTTCCGCTTTTGGCATGGTTTGGGTTGTGGGAGGCGAAGGTAAGGCTTACCCCCCTTCTTCATCGTCCCACAGCTGATCCTCCTTGAAGGTCTCGATATCGCGGCGTTCCCGTTTGGTGGGCCGGCCGGCGCCTTTCTCCCGAAATTCACCCTGGGTCTTGCCCACGAACCAGTCCTTGTACTTGTTCATCTCCTCCGCCGGGGTATGGTTTGCATAGCAGGTGACGGCCAGGGGAGCTCCCACCCGCTTGTTGAGGAGTTTGATGACCTCCAGTTCCAGGTTGAAGCCCTCCTTCTGTACAATCAGCCGGTCGCCCACCGTGACGTTGCTGCTGGGCTTCACGGGCTCTCCGTTCAGGCGGACCTTCCCTTTCTTGATCACATCGGCCGAGAGCGTCCGGCTCTTGAAGATGCGGATGGCCCATAGCCATTTGTCGATTCGTACTTTATCCATGGGTGGTTGGGGCTTGAGAAGATAAGGTATGGGAATGATTTTTGGTTCGGTTCCGGGGCTGGAGTTGGCGGTTAGTGATGCAGCAGGAGATAATTAAAGCTGTTGATCTTGGGTAAGGGTGGAATTGGTGGATGAGTGGATTAGTGAATGGGCACGCATGGGCTATGGCTCCCGAGCTCCAGGTCGGGTCACGGTTTGGAGGCACTGCAAAGTCCGCGAGCTGGAGCCCACGAGCCGGAACCCGCTGTGAAGCACGTAATCATGATAGCGCCGCAGGCAGCACCAAAGCAAATCCGCGAGAATCTGCGAAACCAATCCGTGTAATCTGTGGTAAAAAACCTCGCGTAGTGAGCATCACGCCACCAATCCGCTCATTCCAGCAACTCATACTCGATATCCAGCTTTCGCAGGGCGCGGTAGGCGGAACTCTCATTAACGCTCACCTCAATATCTACCGGGCTGCCGGCCAGGAGGATGTCGGTGAATTCGGCGGCAAGGTTGGAATCTACGTCGTCGGCGATGTCTTCGATGGTGCGGGAAATGGCGCGGCGGTCGGGCCGGATAGCGTCGCAGCGAATCAGCTTAATGGTCATGGGCCACAAATTACGGCGGGAATAAAATAACACAAAATGTTTTAATGCATTTTTTGGCGGTTTCCCCGGTTCCAGGGGTTGCTCCGGCACCCGCGGCCCCGCCTCCTACGGCATGTCGGTATGCGTACCTTATCGGCCAAAACCAACCGCATGCAACGCCGCCGATTCCTTGCCCTGTCCGGAGCCCTGACAATGGGTGCCACCCTACCCGAGCTACTAGCCGGAAGTGGCCGCCAAATGGACGCCAAACTGATCCGCAATGACGTGGGCTTCTACACCAACCGCGGCGGCACGATCGGTTATTACGTTCCCGGCAGCGGAGTGGGCGGCGTGGTGGTCGACTCCCAGTTTCCGGAGCAGGCCGCGGCCCTTCTGGGGGAAGTATTCGGCGCTTACAAGGGGCTGGACCTGCTGATCAACACCCACCACCACGGAGACCATACGGGCGGTAACGGCGTGGTTGCTCCCCTGGCGCGGGATTACGTGAGCCACGTCCGCGCCAAGGAAAATCTGGCGGCCGTCGAAGCGGAACGAAAGGAAGGGGAGGCGATCCCCTTGCCCACGACGACTTTTGAAAACGAATGGACGCTCGCCCTCCCCGACGGGAAGGAGATCGTAACGGCCCGCCACTTCGGTCCCGCGCATACGGGCGGCGACGCGGTGATCCACTTCGAAAATGCCAACGTGGCCCACGTGGGCGATCTCATGTTTAACCGGCGCTTCCCGTATATCGACCCCGGCGCGGGAGGGAACATGACCAACTGGATCACGGTGCTCAAGAAGATCCGCAAGCACTACGACCGGGATACGATCTTCATTTTCGGCCACGCCGCGGAGTCGTACCCCGTGACCGGAAGCGGCCGCGACCTGCAATCCTTCGCGGCCTACCTCAAGGCCCTGCGCACTTACGTCAAAAAAGAAAAACGGAAAGGCACCTCCCTGGAGGCGTTGAAAGCCAAGACCGTCACCATCCCGAACGCGCCGGAGTGGCGCTCCGGCGAGCGGTTGCGCGACGTGAATCTGGAAGTTATGTGGTCGGAAGTGTAGCGATCTGCATTAATTGTGTAGTTTTGACGCAGAAGTTTGCCGCCAGGCCGACACCATCTGCTCCGGATCACTATATTGGCCGGGTAACGTACTGAATGCATGCATAATCCCATCATCGCCGACAACTTTCTGCTGGAATCGGATGCGGCGCGCGAACTCTACCACGACTACGCGGCGGGGGCTCCGATCATTGATTATCACTGCCACCTGCCGCCCGCCCAGATCGCGGCGGACCACCAGTTCACCAACCTGACCGACATCTGGCTACGGGGCGATCACTATAAGTGGCGGGCCATGCGGGCCAACGGCATCTCGGAGGACGGAATCACCGGCTCGGCTTCGGACCGGGAGAAGCACCGCAACTGGGCCGCCACCCTGCCCTACACCATGCGCAACCCGCTCTACCACTGGTCGCACCTGGAACTGGACCGCTACTTCGGCGTCGGGGAACTACTGGGGCCGGACAACGCGGACGCCGTGTACGACCGCTGTACGGAGCTGCTCCAGGGACCTGACTTCAGCGTGCGGTCGCTGATCGGAAAGATGAACGTGAAAGTCATTTGCACCACCGACGACCCGGTCGACAATCTCGAGCACCACCAGCAAATTGCGGCCGATCCCTTCGGTTGCCAGGTACTCCCCGGATTCCGGCCCGACAAGGCGATCCTGATCAGCGCAGGTGGCTACAACGACTACGTTGACCGGCTGGCGGCGGCGGCGGAGATGGACATCGGCAGCTACGACGATCTGCTCGAAGCGCTGCGGCGGCGGCTGGAATTCTTCCACAATCTGGGCTGCCGGATCTCCGACCACGGGCTGAACGAACTGAACGACGTGGCCTACACGGAGGGTGAGATCCGCACCATCTTCTCCCAGGCGCGGGCCGGACGGGCGGTAGGCAGCATCGAAGCCGAGCAGTTCCAGACGGCCCTGCTGGTCGAATTATGCCGGGAGTACCACCGGCTGGGCTGGACGCAGCAATTTCACCTCGGCGCCCTGCGCAACAACAACGACCGCATCCTGCGGCGGCTCGGTGCGGATGCCGGAGTAGACAGTATCGGCGACTTCCTGCAGGCGCGGGGACTGGCCCGGTTGCTGAACACCCTGGACAACAGCGACCAGCTCACCAAAACTATCGTATACAACCTGAACCCCGCCGACAACGAGGTATTCGCCACGATGATGGGCAACTTTCAGGACGGTAGCGTAGTGGGCAAGATGCAGTACGGATCCGCCTGGTGGTTCCTGGACCAGCTCGACGGGATGGAGAAGCAGATGAACGCCCTGTC
>JBGTHX010000512.1:0-1695 GCA_041746055.1 Lewinella sp.
TTCCAGTTCCTCGCCGGAGAACATGGACCGCAGCGTGATCCTCGACGCGCTGTTGGCATTCACGTAGGTGAGCTCGGGGAGGGTAACGTAGATCGTGACATCGCGGTCGGAACGGAAATTGGCGTTGTTCCTGCGCGACAACTGAAGCCGGCTTCCCGAAACTTCGACCTGTATGTAGTCCTGCAGGTTGCTCTCCGCCTCCACCCGGACGCTGGTCTCCGCGGCCCGGGTGATCTCGACCCGGAAATTGCAGCAGGCGGTCACCCCGTCGAACTGGCCGACCTCGCGATCGGTGGTCACCAGGTCGCCGTTGCCGCGAATGGTTTCCTGGCGGCCCCACCGCTGGGCGGTGGCCAGGGTGGTCAGGCTGAGCAGAAACAGGAGAAAAGCGTATTTCATGGAAGCATAATTTCAAGAAAAGACGAGTGGCTGCCCGGGGGGTTGCAGTGCATGGCACCTGCGTCCCCGCCCGCCAGGTTATTTTCGCCGGTATGAAGGCCATTAAAGTTATCGCATTTGACGCAGACGACACGCTCTGGGACAACGAACCCTACTTCCGCACCGCGGAGGAAAAATTCGGGGACCTGCTGACCGATTACCTGCCGGCCGACGCCCTACAGCGCGAACTCTTCGCCGTCGAGATGCGCAATCTCCCGATCTACGGCTACGGCATCAAGGCCTTCATGCTGAGTATGGTGGAAACCATCGGCCGGGTGAGCGACAACCGGGCCGGCCTGGAGGTGGTGAATCGCGCCCTGGAACTCGGCAAGGAGATGCTCAATCACTCCGTCGAGCTGCTGCCCGGCGTGCGGGAAACCCTGGAGGCCGTCAGCGGACGCTACCGCCTGGTGCTGGCGACCAAGGGCGACCTGCTGGACCAGGAGCGCAAGCTGGAAAAGTCAGGACTCGGCCACTACTTCCACCACATCGAAGTGATGAGCGACAAGCGCGTACCGAACTACCGCAAACTGATCGGCCACCTCGATTGCTCCCCCGAACACTTCCTTATGGTGGGCAACTCCGTGAAATCTGACATCCTGCCCGTGCTCGAGCTGGGCGGCTACGCCGTGCACGTGCCCCACCATACGACCTGGGTGCACGAGGAGGCCGAGGCGGAAACCGGCCATCCCCGCTTTCTCGAAGCCCGCCGACTCACGGACCTGCTGACGTACCTGCCATGAACTACCTCGACCTGGAGACTTGGCCACGGCGTGACCACTTCCACTTCTTCCGAAGCTTTGACGAGCCGTTCTTCGGCGTCGTCGTGCGGATCGACTGCACCACCGCCTACCGGCGGTGCAAGACGGAAGGCCACTCCTTCTTCCTCTACTACCTGCACCGCTGCCTGGAGGCGATCAACCGGATCGAGCCCTTTCGCTACCGGATCGAGGGGGAGCGGGTAGCCGTCCTCGACCGGATCAACGTCTCGGCCACCATCGGGCGGGAGGACGGCACCTTCGACTTTTCCTACATGGAATTCTTCCCCGACTTTGCCACCTTCTCGGCGCGGGCCGGGGAGGAAATCGCGCGGATCCGGTCGGGGAGCGGGCTGAATCCCGCCGTGGCGGGGAACGACGTTATTCACTTCAGCGCCGTGCCCTGGCTCGACTTTACGGCACTCAGCCACGCCCGGAGCTACGGGCGGGAAGACAGCTGCCCCAAGATATCCGTCGGGAAGGTAACCGAGCGCGACGG